>CANMSW010000044.1 GCA_947500275.1 Bacteriovoracaceae bacterium
AGCCAACTTTAGTTTCGGCCGGGGAATGGGGTCAAGCTTTCAGAGTTTTCTCCTTCGATGCGGCCACTTCTTCACCTTTCGAAGCCCCTGATTCGATCTGAGTCTTCAATCCAGGAAGTGCTCCGCTGACTAAGTCACGTTCAGCATCTTCGCCAACAACTGAGACCTTGCGGCGGAATCGCTCACCCGCCAAGAGGCAAACGGAGTAAACCGGATCATTTACCGTGTTCGGCTCTTCCGGCATGTTGGCCATTTCACGAAGAATTTCATCCAAGCGTCCCACTAAATGCTGAACCTGGAGGAAGGGAAAGAGTCCGTTTTCGACCATTTGATGGTTTTCAATCGTTCGCACATCAAGCTTTTCGAATCGGATGCCCGCTATCGGGATATTTTCACTTTCGTGAACGTTTACACTCCTGAGGAATGGATCTCGCTCGAAGAGGTCTCGAAGTCTCTCGGGATCTCCGCAGAAGAGCTGGACCCGATGGTTGAGACCATGAATGATCATGGATTGATTCTGTTGGCGGGTGGACGCTGCCGGTCCCCAAAGGTGATGTACTACTTCCCAGACGACGAAGACTTCTTTGAGTTGCGGAACCAAAACTTCCGCTACAACTCAGAGGCCATCCTGGGGCGCGCGACTTTTCACGAAATCCACGAGCGTTCGGCTTACCGAAACGTGCTGACCCGTCGGTTCACGAAGTCCCAGGTTCAGCATTTAGTGGGACGCTTGGATGAAATTCTTCGTGAGATGGCCAACATGCCGGAAGAGCCGAACACGGTGAACGATCCGGTTTACTCCGTTTGCCTTTTGGCGGGTGAGCGATTCCGCCGCAATGTCTCAGTTGCTGGTGAAGATGCTGAACGGGACTTAGTCAGTGGAGCTCTTCCCGGGTTAAAGACTCAGATCGAATCAGGGGCTTCGAAAGGTGAAGAAGTGGCCGCATCGAAGGAGAAAACTCTGAAAGCTTGACCCCATTCCCCGGCCGAAACTAAAGTTGGCTTAAAACTTCCGGGGAAAATGGCCATGATTCGTTCCAGTCGCTTGTGGATTGCTCTCATTGCAGGGTTGCTGCTTACAACGGTGGCGAAAGCCGACGAGTTTCGTGTCGGAGTAGTGCTCGACCGCGGCGGAAAAGACGACAAGTCTTTCAACGCTGCTGCCTTCAAGGGCGGCAAAGAGGCCGAGAAGGCGTTGGGCATTACGCTAAAAACGGTCGAGGCTTCCGACGATAACTCGTTCGAGCCGATGCTTCGATCGCTCTCTCAAAAGAAATTCGACCTGATCATCGCAGTCGGGATCGCCCAGGCTGACGCTGTTAAAAAGATTTCGGCTCAATTTCCACAACTCAAATACGCCTTAATCGACGCCCAAGTCGATGCGCCCAATGTGACCTCCCTCTTGTTCGAGGAGCACGAAGGCTCCTACTTGGTCGGGGCCGCTGCCGCCATGGCGAGCAAGACCGGAAAGTTAGGTTTCTTAGGCGGAGTTGATATCCCCCTCATCCGCCGTTTCCAAATGGGCTACGAAGCGGGCGCGAAAAAAGTGAATCCTAAGGCGACTGTCGTCGCAAATTACGTCGGAGTGACGACCGAGGCCTGGAATAATCCCACGAAAGGTCGCGAACTGTCTTTGTCCCAGTATGATGCCGGGGTGGATGTGATCTTCGCGGCTGCCGGTGCTTCGGGCACGGGTATGTTCGACGCCGCCGAGGAACGCTCCAAAGGCGGAGTCAAGAAATTCGCCATTGGTTGTGATTCCAATCAGAACTGGATCAAGCCGGGCCTGGTCCTGACGAGTATGCTCAAGCGGGTCGATACTGCTGTTTTCAGTACGATCGATTCAGCTAAAAAAGGTCAGTTTGTAGCCGGAACCAAGCGTTTCGGGCTTCAGAATCAGGGGATCGATTACGCAGTCGACTCGTTCAATGACAAGCTACTCACGTCGGAGATGAGAGCGAAGCTCGATCTCCTCAAGAAAGAGATCATCGCAGGGAAGATTAAGGTCCCTGACTATTATTCGAAACGAAGTAAGACGGCTCAAAACTAAACTTCCAAACGACTGAGAGGGGGTCAAATGGTCCACAACGAAGAGTTCAGTGGGAAGATGGCCCTCTCTGTTCCTGCGTTGCTTGAGCTTCGAGGCGTTAGCCGTAGCTTTGGTGCCTTGCGAGCCAATGCGGAGGTCGACCTAAAGCTTGAAGCGGGTACCATTCACGGCGTGGTCGGCGAGAATGGCGCTGGAAAGTCCACGCTGATGAAGATCGCATACGGCATGATTGAGCCGGACGCGGGCCACTTGCTGATCGATGGGGTGGAGCGCTCTTGGTGGCGCTCCCCTCGAGAAGCGATTCAGGCGGGGATTGGGATGGTCCATCAGCACTTCATGCTGGCTGGGCCCGAGTCTGCACTCGATAATGCCATTCTTGGAGAGAGTCGGCCCACCGGGCGTTGGTCGTTTTTACCTCCTCTCCTTCGGCCGCTCGATCGGAAAGGTGCGATCCAGCGCCTCCGAAAACTTTCAGATGAATTTGGTTTTGATATCGATTGGACGGCTGAAGTCGAAACCCTTCCAGTTGGGGTTCAGCAGCGGCTTGAGATTTTAAAACTCCTGGATCGAGACGCCAGAATCTTAATTTTAGACGAGCCGACCGCAGTGTTGACCCCACAAGAAACGGATGAGCTCTTCAAGAACTTACGAAAGCTCACGAGGAGTGGACGATCCGTGGTCGTCATTACCCACAAGCTACGGGAAGTGATGCAGTTCACGGATGAAGTGACGGTCCTTCGTGCAGGGCGTGTGACTGCTCGATTAAAGACGAAAGACACGAGCGCCGAAGCCCTTGCTGAGGCAATGGTGGGGCGAAAGGTTGTTCTTCGCGTCGAAGAAAACGGGAAGAGCCGGACTCCGGTCTCGAACGAGTCCGTGCTGCAAGTCGAAGCGTTGACCTTGGCTGCCGCCCGCGACAACGGAAAGCCTCGTCTGAATCAGGTCTCTTTTGATGTGAAGCGAGGCGAAGTGGTCGGGATTGCTGGAGTTGAAGGAAATGGTCAAAGCGAACTGATCCGGGCTTTGATTCATCCTTCACACGCCGATTGCCGAACCTCAGGGCAAGTTCGGTTGCTGGGTGTTGATATCACCCACACCCGGGATTCAGAAATTCGAAGCCTGGGCGTCAGTGTGATTCCTGAAGATCGCCATGAGGAAGGTCTCCTCTTAGATCGGAGCCTCGAAGAAAATTACTTGCTGGGGCTTCAAAGGGACGCGCGATTTTCAAACCGAGGGTGGATTAAACGCGCCCAGCTCCGCACCCTGGTGAATGAAGCCCTCGAGGCTCATGATGTTCGTCCCCGAGATGCGGAAGCGAAAGCGCGCGGTCTATCCGGTGGGAATCAGCAGAAGTTAGTCATCGCTCGAGAGTTTTCACGTCATCCGAAGTGCCTCATCGCGTCCCAGCCCACGCGTGGAGTGGATGTGGGTGCGATTGAATCGATTCATTCAAAAATTTTAGAAGCTCGGTCCGGCGGGACGGCAGTTCTGCTTTTGTCTTCAGAGTTGGACGAACTGATGGGGCTCTCTGATCGGATTCTGGTGATGTACGAAGGGAAGTTCGTGGCCGAGCATCGGCGTCAGCAGGGGAGCTCCCCTTACGATGAACGCGCGATCGGATTAGGAATGAGTGGAGTGATCCAATGAATAAATCCGATCGTTCATGGCTCGGGCGAGCGCTTGAATCCCTTCAGCCTATCTTGGCGGTACTGCTCGGGTTGGCTGTCGGGCTCGCATTCACCCGATTTGCAGGCGAAAGTCCCCTCCACGTTTTGAAGGTTCTTTACCAAAGTGCATTTGGATCTTCTTACGATCTGGGCATGACTCTCTTTCATACAACCCCGCTCATTTTCACTGGGTTATCCGTGGCTATCGCTTTTCACGCCGGCCTCTTCAATATAGGTGCCGAAGGGCAACTGATTTGGGGCGCTCTTGCTGCTGCTGTGGTCGGACATGCCTTTCCCCATCTTCCTGGTGTGATCGCTCCTTGGATCGCAGTCTCCGCTGCGGTGATTGCGGGCGCGATTTGGGGTGCCATCCCCGGCTGGTTAAGAGCGCGGCGAGGAAGTCATGAAGTGATCAACACGATCATGTTCAACTTCATCGCAGCAGGGATCACCAGCTGGTTGGTGATCGAGCCCCTTCGAAATCCGGATACGCAGAATCCTGAGACTGCTCCGATCGGAGAGGCCTTTTTGCTGGCTCCTTTTCGAGTCTTTGACGATGCCCCCGTGGGTCCTGCATTTTTACTAGCGCTGGTCGCAGCCTTTCTTCTTTGGCTTTTCTTGAATCGCACTTCACTCGGTTACGAACTTCGCGCGGTGGGGCAAAATGAACATGCGGCTCGCACTGCGGGAATTGATATCGCACGCATCCGAATTTTCGCGATGGCTGTCGCTGGAGGCCTTGCTGGGCTCGTGGCTGTCGGAGAAGTGTTGGGGAATGCGGGGCGATTCAAAGTGGGCTTCTCTCCTGATTATGGATTCATGGGGGTCGCAGTCGCGCTCCTAGCGAGAAATCATCCGATCGGGATTCTGTTTGCGGCCTTCTTGTTCGGAGCACTTCATAAAGGCGCAATGGATCTGGATTTAGAGACTGAAAACGTGACGCGCGATTTAGCGTTAGTGCTCCAAGCCTGCGTGATTCTCTCGGTCTCCGCCGAGGGTGCCTGGCACTGGCTCAGGCGAGTGGGCTCGGCAGGAAAGAAGAGGGGTTGAGGATGGATGAACAAAATTGGTATCAATCCGCGCCCTTCCAACTCGCTGCTTCGACTTTTCGATTAGCCGCCCCCTTAGTTTTCGCAGCGATGGGGGGGCTCCTTTCTGAGCGTGCCGGCGTGATCAATATCGCGCTCGAAGGCTTCATGCTGATGGGCGCCTTTGCGGCCGCCGTGGGTGCGAATCACTTTGCCGACCCCTGGATGGGCGCCCTGATCGCAGGGGGTGTCGGGGCCGCGTTCGCCTCGATCTATGCCGTGTTTGTCATCCAGTATCGGGCGAATCAGATTGTAGCGGGGACTGCGATGAATTTTCTCGCCGCCGGTTTGACGCCTTTTTTCTGTAAGATTCTTTTCGATGTTTCGGGCAGCACCCCTACGCTTCCCATTGCGGTTCGGTTTGGGTCCGAGCCCATCTGGGGGGCCTGGATCTTACTCGCCCTTCTTGCGTGGCTCTGGCGAAGCACGTCTGTGGGCCTTTGGATCCGTTTCGCGGGTGAGCATCCGCAGGCCTTGGACGCGGCTGGAATTCAAGTGAATCGGATCCGCTGGGCTTCTGTGGCGGCCTCGGGAGTCCTCGCCGGCCTGGCAGGGGCAACCCTTTCGGTTTGCTTGTCCTCTTCCTTTTCTCGATCGATGACAGCAGGTCGTGGGTTTATGGCTCTCGCCGCTGTGATCTTTGGCAAGTGGCGTCCGGTTCCGACCGCTCTCGCGTGTCTGCTTTTTGGATTTCTCGATGCGGTCCAAATGCGTCTTCAAGGAGTTCAAATCGGAGGAGTGGGCGTGCCCGTCCAGTTCATTCAGATTCTTCCTTATATCGCGACCGTCATCGTCTTGGCGGGATTTATAGGGAAGTCTCGCGCACCGCGTTCCCTTGGCTTGCCGTTCGAGAAGGTTTGACCTAACCTAAAGATATCACGTGCGACCCTAGGCAAAAGGAGTGCCTCTTTATGATAATGAATATCAATCGTTCGATTTTGAAAAGTGCGCTGGTTCTTTTTGCGCTGGGAGTGAGTTCGAATGTTCGAGCCGCCGACATAAGTTTGACTGACTTGTCGAGCTTCGGCCAAGAAACCGTGGATTCGATGGTGCAGACTTTGGTTGTCGGCGGATCGCACCGTGCTTATCGTTCGGCTACGAACCTTGGTCCTATTGGTTTCGACGTGGGTGTCGATGTGACCATGATTAGCTTTCCGACCGCTTTCACTGACGCTTTAGCGTTGGGTGGCGCGAGTGCTTCGACGATTCCTTCGTCGTTTCCGGTCCCACGTCTGAATATTCACAAAGGACTTCCTTGGGGCTTGGATATCGGTGGATCTTACATCGCCCTGGCGGGTACTTCAGTCATCGGGATTGATGCCCAGTGGCGCTTTTTAAATAATGCGGCACTTCCTGCGCTTTCCGTTCGTGCCGGTTACACCAGTTTCAGCAGTGAAGAGTTTTTCGTGAACTCCTCGAGCTTTAAGTTGGATGTGATCGCTTCGAAGAATCTGTTCTTGATCGACCCCTATATCGGTGCGGGTCTTGAGGTGGGCGGCGGTGAGTTGAATGTCTCGACTACGATCGCGGATACACTCCCAGCCACCATTTCGGCGAGTTCGTCGGTATTCTCTCCTCACATTTTTGTGGGCGTTCCGCTCAAGCTTTTCATTCTGCAGTTCGTGGGTGAGTTTGACTACAGTTTGACTGCCGGTTCGACCATTGGTGCTAAGGCGAGCATCGCTTTTTAATCGGACTTGATTGAATCCTAGATAGGAACGGGGAGGATCGGATGCGACACGCGAATGGCCAAGGCCCGGAGCGTCGGCTCCGATCCTCTCTGTTTTTAAGTCTTCCAATTCTAATCGGATGCCTCGCAGCCGGCTGTAATATGCCCCTCCCAGCCTGGGTTCCCGCGCCTTTAAGGGAGCCAGCCGTGAGATTTTTGGGTTTTGTGGACTCCGGTGCGCGAACGAAGAGCGTCAGTTCCGATGAAGTAGACGGAAAGCTTCCGCCAAACTCCGTCAGTGTGAATCAAGAGATTCTCAAAGAAATGGTTCGAGCGGTTTTTCTTCGAGAGCCCGCTTCGGAGCAGGAGTTCTCGGGTTTGCTTGATGTTTTGAATCAGGGCGCATCTTTTGAAGGGGTCTATAACGGCCTCGTTCACTCGACTGAGTATCGGCGCTTAGAGGACAACGCAAAACCTGTTCTTCCGGCGACGATTCAGAGATTCGCCGAGGAAATGGCGATTCTTGAGATGGAATTGCCTGTGGCCGATCGGGCTCTTTTGAATGATGCGCTCTCGAAGCCTTTGCCAAAAATTGTCGAGTTGGCTGAGGCCGATGGCTCGGACGCTGCGCAAGAAGTGACCGCGGCTCCGGTAGCGATGGCCTCTCCGACGCCGAGCTATACGAGTGTTGACCAAGAGCGCGCGGCGGTTCAGAAATCGATCGAGGAGACGTTTCTCCATGCGAATGTTTTCACGATGAAGCGTGTCATTGGGTCGGAGCTCTTCAAAGTAGTCGCTCAGAAGCGGGCCGATCGAAATCGACTCGCCGATTGGTACGCGCAATGGTGCGTTCGAGTAGCCAAGCTCGGCGTGGATTTCGGTTATGCCCAGCGCAGTTCCGAAGACCTCGCGTTTCACACTGAGTGGGCGTGGGGAGCTTCTACGGATCGCCTGCAGTGGGAAATGCTGCTGCGGATTCACCGACTTTTAAATGAAGCCGATGTTCGGCGTTAAAGAGTTATTGAAAGGTCACCCCCATGAATGAGCCACTCATATTGACCTGTGCAATTACCGGCGCAGAAACGACGCGCGAAAGGCAACCAGCGCTTCCGATCACTCCTGTCGAACAAGCGATAGCGGCGGAGGAAGCGGTCAGGGCCGGAGCGAGTGTAATCCACCTGCATGTCCGTGAAGACGACGGGCGCCCTTCTCAGCGTCTTGAACGGTTTGAGGAATCGATTCGGGCGATCAAGGCCCGCGTTCCAGACGTGATCATTCAGATTTCCACGGGAGGAGCAGTGGGTGAGCCGATTGAAAATCGCGCGCGCCCCCTTCAGTTAAAACCTGAGATGGCTTCCCTCAATGTGGGCACCATGAACTTTGGAGACGATGTTTTCTGGAACCATCCGAAAGAAGTTCGCGCTCTCGCAAAAAAAATGTCGGACGCCGGGGTGAAGCCTGAACTCGAAATCTACGAGGCGGGGATGCTGGAGCAGGTATTCCGGCTGAAAAAAGAAGGGGTCCTGGAGGATCCTTTGAATGTGCAATTTGTACTGGGTGTTCCTGGCGGCATGTCCGGAGATCTTAGGAATTTAATGCACCTGGTCTCGCTGTTGCCATCGGGAATTCACTGGGGCGTCGCGGGAATTGGGAGATATCAGCTGCCCCTCGCCCTCCACGCGGTGATCCTCGGGGGGCATGTTCGCGTGGGCCTCGAAGACAATATTTTCTACCACAAAGGGGTCTTGGCGAAGTCGAACGCGGAGCTCGTGGCGAGGGTCGCCCGAGTTGCGGGCGAAGTGGGGCGTCCTGTGGCTTCGTGTGCCGAAGCGAGAGCGATTTTAGGAATTCGAAACTAGGCTAAGCTGAGGGTGTCGGAGCAAAAAAGTTCGGCGGGAACGTGATCCCCTCGGACTTGAGTCGCTCGACCAGCCTCGGAACGAGTCCAGTGGCTAAATAGGAGCCAATCATCGAGCTTGAGACCGAGTTCTCGGTGTCAGTACGCGTCTGGAAAACAAAAATGTCTTGGGTTGTATAAGTTTCTCCCTCCATTCCGCTCACTTCGGTAATCGAGGTGACTCTGCGAGATCCGTCTCTGAATCTACGAATCTGAATGACGAGGTCGACTGCACTTTCGATCTGCTTCCGAATTGCTGAAATGGGAAGATCGGATGCCGCGAGCATGCAGAGTGTTTCTAAGCGGGAAAGCGCATCACGTGGGTTATTTGCATGAATGGAGGTCATGGATCCTTCATGCCCAGTGTTCATCGCTTGCAGCATATCGAAAGCTTCGGCTGTTCGACATTCGCCGACGATGACTCGATCCGGCCGCATTCTGAGCGAGTTCGCGACGAGTTCGCGCGCCGTGATCGGCGGCGATCCGGGCATCTGCGGCTTCGTTTGGAGTCTGACACTGTTGGCGTGCGGAATCCGCAGTTCGGGTGTGTCTTCGATCACGACCAAACGCTCGGATGGGGGAATCCATTGGGCGAGAGCGCCCAGGAGAGTTGATTTTCCAGTCCCGGTTCCACCGCTAATCACCAGATTGAGGCGGCCGACTATGCAGGCTTGAAGGAAATGGGCCATTCGATTGTCCAGCGTCCCGAATCGCAAGAGGTCGGGAACGGTGAGTGACTTCACCGGAAAACGACGAATCGTGATGCTCGGGCCACCCAAAGTGATCGGGGGGGCCACAATATTAACCCGAGAGCCGTCGGGCAGCATGACGTCGATGTAAGGCTGATCGACGCTGAGGATTCTGCCCGTGACTTCAACGATATTTCTGACGATTCGATTCAGCTCTTCGATGCTTTGGATCCGGAGCCCAGAATGGCTGATCTTGCCGTTCTTTTCGATCATGACATTGCGAAGGTCGTTCACTAAGATTTCCGTCACTTCAGGATCTTCCAAGAGGGAATCCAGAGCGCCTAGCGAAGGCATGCGAACACCGGGTAAAAATCGAGGAGCGTCCCCTGGGACAGGCGCGGGTTGGGGTTGGGCCGGATTGTTTTGGGCGGCATTGAGCTGAGCCGGTGAGATCGAGGAGGGAAGAACAACGGCGGGATCGGTTCTCTCGTCGGGAGTCTCGCCCACTTGGGGGCGCACCATCGAAGCGGTGTTTTCGAGGCGGGTACTCGGGGGTGGGAACCGTTTGGATTGGGAAGTCATCCTGATTAGGATAGCGAATCCGGCCATTCGATTCATTGGGAAGTTTATGCCGATCGCAAGCCTACTGGGATTCTTGGGTCGCCCCTGCTAGAGTGGTGGCAGGTCGATTCCTTCATCATGAAATCATCTCCAAAACCCCAAAATCGTAGTCGTCCCACCAAGCTGAGTCGAATTATATCACGTGATCAATCGAATCTTCGGTTGGATGACTTCCTTGCAGTTTGGTTACCGGAGGCCCTGGGTTCCGCCGTTTCTCGAGCAACCGTGCGGAAGTTGATTGCGGGTGGAGCCGTCTACGTCTCGTCCCGGCGTATGACTCAGCCCGCCTATCTGGTTCGGGAAGGAAGTCGGGTCGAAGCCTTTGTCGATGTGGGGCGGTTAAAGCCCGATTCGGTTCAGAAGGATCGACCTTTCGCTTTTGCTGCGAGCCGGATTCTATTCGAAGATGAGGGGTTGATCGCAGTCGATAAACCGCCAGGCTTGCCGACTCAACCGACCCTTGATCCCTTGCGGCCTCATCTTTTTGGATTGCTTCAGGAGTTCATGAGAAATCGTGACGGAGCGCAAGCCTACGTGGGGCTTCATCACCGTCTTGACCGCGACACTTCGGGCGTCGTCCTCTTCACCAAGAGGACGGAAGCAAATGCGGGAGTCGCTACTCTGTTTACTCAGCACTTGGCCCAAAAGACCTACTGGGCTTTAGCGCTCGTCGAGAAGGGCTCGCCCCTTCGCCAAAAAAAGGCTGGGGATGAGTGGGTGATCCAAAATCTTTTAGGCAAAGACCCACGCGTTTCCACTGGAAAAAAGTCCCGGTACGCCTCGGTCAAAACAGGCGGAGACTTCGCCCATACGGATTTCAAGATCCTCGAATGCTGGGGGGATCTGGCTCTCGTTGAGGCGCGCCCTAAGACCGGACGGACTCATCAAATCCGGGTTCATCTCTCGGAACAGGGGGCTCCGATTCTTGGAGATGATACCTACGGGGTCGATGCTCCAGCGCCGTCGTTCGAAGTTCCTCGGCTTTTACTTCACGCCGCTTGCTTGAAGTTTCCTCACCCTATTTCTAAAGTGGAGACTTCCATTTCAAGTCCGATTCCTGAGGATTTTCAAAAGTGCCTCAATCAGTTTCGAGTAAACCAGAAATGACCAAGGAACATCCCAGTCCCGCTGCAGCAAGCAGCTCGCGAACTCGACTCTTGCGTGAGTCCATCTCAACGTATCGGGGTCCGATTGCGCTCGGGCTTCTCACGCTTCTCTTGGTCGACTTCACGGAACTTCTGCCTCCCCTTCTTTTGAAGTCAGCGGTCGATGCAGTCGAGGGCGCGTCTGGCGGTAGTCTTTCGATGGAGAGTGCTCGGAGGAAGCTTCTCGAGCTGGCCGTGTTCTATTTCGGCCTGTCGATCGTGCAGGCGATCTGCCGTTATTTGTGGCGAGTGCTCTTGATTCACTCAAGCATGAATGCCGCCCGGGATATCCGGAGGAAATTCGCAGGCCATCTCTTTTCTCTGTCCGCATCTTTTTTCGATAAGCGAAAAGTGGGCGATTTGATGTCGCTAGCGACCAGTGACGTTGAATCAGTTCGCATGGCGCTCGGGGCAGGTTTATTGACCTTGGCTGATGCGGTCTTCTACTTGGCGACGGTGCCCGCCGCTATGCTCTGGCTGTCTCCGAAGCTCGCAGTACTCGCCTTCATCGCGCTCCCTCTGATTCCTATTTTTGTCCTCTGGTCCGAGAAGCGAATTGATTCCCGATATAGTCGTGTTCAAGCGAACTTCAGTCGGCTTTCTGCAATCGTCCAAGAAGGCCTTGGGGGGGTGCGGGTCATCAAGGCCTTCGCACGCGAGGATGCGCAGCTGGGTCGGATTCGGGAAGCGGGACAAGTTCACTCACAAAGTGTGCTGGATTTAGC
>CANMSW010000045.1 GCA_947500275.1 Bacteriovoracaceae bacterium
CAACTGGCCTCGTAGGGTGCTCAACCCGTCCCGGAGTCCCGGAGCTCCGTCCCCCCCTGGATAGGGCCCCTGCCAGTCCAATACGGCAAGGATGTCGCATTCTTCGCGAAACTCGCCAAAAGTCTTGAGGACACAGGCATTTTCGCTATGACACTCCGCAACAAACCACCCTCAATGCGGAGATCAGTCAATGAAACCGTACATGAAGATGAATCTGAGCCCCATGGCGCTTGTTTTCCTGCTCTTGAGCTTTTCGGCTCAAGCCCAAGTCGTCTCGAACACCGAAGACCTCTTTGATCTTGCGAATGATACGATCGCAGGAAAAACAACCGCCCAAGTCGACCGTGAAAACCGCGAACTCTATGAGGACTTCGTTCGAGCTGAAAATAAAGATACCGATGACGCTTGGATGCGTCCGAAAAATCTGAATCCGCGCTACGCTTCAGAACTCTTGCGATCCGCAGAAACCAATCCGGTCGTTTCGCTTTATCAGTACCATCGCTACGACCCGAAGAACCAAGGCATTGGCTTCTGTTTTGGTCGCGCTCTTTTCGTTCACGTCGAACTCGCTTACCGCGGCTTTGATCGGGACAGTGTTCGTAAAGCTTTCGTAGTCGGCCCCATGAAAACTCCAGATGGCGCTTCGTGGGGATGGCACGTTACGACGATTGCTCAAAGCGTGAATGCTCAGGGCCAGGAAGAGTGGTTAGCAATCGATCCGATCGCGGGCGTCAAGCCCGTGATGCAGTGGTATCGAGACATGTATAACAACTACTCCACCGACAAGAAGCTGAAGCTCTTCGTCACCCAGCCCACTCGCTTTGGCCCCTCTGGGTACTCGCATTACAGCGAAAGCGCACTCGCGGATCCGTTCTACAATCACTACTTCGAGGACATGATGGGATGGTTCGAGAAACAGTCGGAAGCGGGATACTATGAAGCGAATCAAATTCGGGAATTCGTCCGCTGATCGGCGAAAACCACGACTGATTCACCGTGTTTTGAAAAACTAAAATATCCCTCCGTTTGAAGACTGGCGTTCGAGAGCCACTGGGAATAGGATTCCCCCGTAGTTCTCGAACGCCTTTCCTTTTTTAGGCCTCCTTGAAACTGAACGTGGGGAAAACCAGTTGCCTTCTGATCAAGCTACTCAAAAGAAGAAACCCGTACTTCGAGGCGTGTCTCACCAAGTCGCAGCTTACTTCGCTGCCATCGCGGGAGCATTCCTCATTTATATCACCTATCGAAACACAGGCGGAGCCCGTGTCCCCTTGATCGGCAACACCGTTTATGTGCTGACCCTTGTATTCCTGTTCGGTATGAGCGCTTTTTACCATCGACCCACTTGGAAGCCGGACATGCGACGAAAACTCCGGAAGCTCGATCACGCCGCGATCTACTTTCTGATTGCTGGCACAGGAACCGCAGTTGGCCTGGCTTCGACACGCCTCTCCGCAGACCCTTCGAGTGGCTTCAATTACCTCGTGATCTTGTGGGTGGGGTGCACACTTGGAGTCATCAAGTCTCTTTTCTGGGCACACGCTCCGAAGGCGATCTCGGCTCTCGCTTATTGCTTGATTGGACTCTCGGCTGCTCCGTTTTTACCGCAAATCGCGCCGCAACTGGGAATGCTCTCCACCGTCCTGATCTGTATCGGCGGGGCACTCTACCTGGTGGGCGCCGTCATCTATGCCCTCCGAAAACCAGATCCTTGGCCGGAGTTTTTCGGTTATCACGAAATTTTCCATCTGCTCGTGATCGCGGGAGCCACTTGTCACTATATCGTCATCCTGAGGACGCTGAGCTAGGGAAAGCCCTATGCGCAGGCTCCCCTAAAAAAAATAGGGGATGACATCCGAGCCCTCACTCGTGCGTCATCCCCTTCTCTTCAATCTCTTTTTTCCTAAAGCTCAATTCCAGACGCAATCTGCCTGAGCATTCCCATTTACGAAATACGCGCCGTACTGATTCACGAAAACATGAGCATACTGACACGCACCTGGAAGTAAACTCATCGAGCCCCAAGCATGAATCGGGAAGCCCGAGTTGGTGTAGCCGACCACCTGAACGCGGCAAAACAGAGGGCGATAGTAATGGTAGGTGCTGTTACAAACTTCGGCCTGGACCTGATTCGGAGTCACCCATGCACGTGCATGAACATAAAATGCCGAAGCATCTTGCTGAGCACCCAGGAATGCCGCGACCAAAACGAACCCAGCGATCAGAAATTTTTTCATAAAACTCACTCCTTCGTTGAATGCGACCCGTGACCCGAAACCCCGCAGACCCCATGCGACAAACAGGGGGGCCAAAACGAATCGATGAGAGCCGATTTATTCTCCAAAAATTTTAAGAGTCAAACGGATTCGAAGCCCCGCTTCCCTTGATGAGAGCCATCGAGGGGCCAAGCTCTCAAACGGCACCCCAATTACATGCCGCGTTATCATTCCGCAAAAAACTCAGCATAGGCGACATCCGAGGACCTGAGCTACGAGCGGACTTTAAAAAAGGTCTTCAACTGAAATGAAACAGTCCGTCTCATTTTCAATCCGTTGTTCTCTTTCGAAGATGAAGCGTAACATCGTGCACAAATACAAAACTCAATAAGGAGATTTCCATGATGACGAATCAATCGAGTAAAGCACAGATCTGGGCCGGAAGAGGATTGAGCATTCTGGTGGTTGCAATGCTACTTGGAAGCGGGGGCGCAAAGATTTCGCATCAAGCGGCGATGGTTCCCGATTTCGTAGAGAAATTTGGCTACGCTGAGAGTCTCATGACCCCGATCGGGATCGTCGAAGTTCTTTGCGCTCTTCTTTATGCCATTCCGCGCACGAGCATCCTCGGAGCCATTTTACTGACCGGTTACATGGGCGGCGCAGTTGCAACCCACGTCCGCATCGGGGATCCGTTTGTGCCCCCACTCATGATCGGGATCTTCGTTTGGCTCGGGCTTTTCCTGCGTGACTCCAGCATCCGTGCCTTGCTGCCCTGGAAAAAATAAAGTTCAAAACTAGGTTCGAGGAAGCTTACAAAATCAACATCGCGTCGCCGTAGCTGAAGAAGCGATACTTCTCGGCCACGGCCTGGCGGTAAGCTTCCCTGACCAAATCAATTCCCGCAAACGCGCCCACGAGCATCAAAAGCGTGCTCTTGGGCAGATGGAAATTGGTGATCATCCGATCGACCGCTTGGAACTGATGCAGCCCCGGCCTGATGAAGAGTTTCGTGCGTCCGCTCCCGGAACGAAGCTGGTGCTCCTCTTTCTGCCAGGCACTTTCCAAAGTCCGAACCGAAGTCGTGCCCACGGCGACGATTCGCTTCCCCTGCGATTTCATCTGATTCAGCTCCTGGGCTACCGAATCCGAAACGCTCCAGCGCTCTTCATGCATATCATGCTGATCGAGGTGTTCTGCGCGCACCGGCCGGAACGTTCCGATTCCGACATGAAGGGTCACCTCACGCCAAAGTACGCCTTCGCGCTCAAGAGTTCGTAAAAGATCGGGGGTGAAATGCAATCCGGCCGTCGGCGCAGCGGCGGATCCCGCTTCCTGCGCGTAAACGGTCTGATATCGTTCCTCGTCGTCAACACCGCCAGCCCCGGGCTTTCTCTCAATGTAAGGTGGAAGCGGAAGCTCACCTGCTCGACTCTTCTCAGGATCACGGTCGAACTTCACATCAATGGTGCCTTGGACGCTCGTGCCGCTCCCTCGGACCACTTCCCCAAAAAGCCCCTGCGCGTCGGGAGTCTCGAAGTAGAACTTCAGTCCGGCCTTTGCGCGTGCACTTCCATGGTAAAGCGCCTCCCAGACTCCCGGACGAATTTCCTCTAAAAGTAGAAGCTCGACTTTTCCGCCTAACCCTTGAGGCAAGACCCCGGGCGAGACCTTCACTTCTGCCGGCAACCTATAACCTGGCAAACGAGCGTGAAGAACGCGCGTATTATTCGCAACCAAGAGATCGTTCGAATCGAGGTACTCGGGAAGATCCCGAAATATCCGGTGCTCGATCTTGCCCGTCTTCCGATGCACCACCATCAAGCGCGAGGAGTCGCGTGGTTGAACAGGGGCGTGAGCAATGAGCTCTAATGGTAAATCATAGTCATACGAAGCAATCAGGTTTGGATCGAAGCTACCGTCGCTTAAAGAAAAATTAGGCATAGGATAAGGGGCTCATAACAGAAAGACGAAAGCCTCGCCATGGACTGTAGCATCAGTAGAAATCTGAGTTGATACGGGACCACTTTCGCTTCGGACGAACCCCCGAGCCGGAAAAGACCTTCGCAAAAGTCGAACTCCCGCCGCGGTGCTCCCCCGTTCACAAACGAGACTTGAACTCTTTGAGGTTTCCCCGGAATCTAGACCGGTACGCACCTTCTCCCACGAGGGGAGATTCTGGTCGAAATGAATCTCAAGAATGAAAAGCCCTTGTCCCTTTCCAATTCTCTCAAGTGTCCGCCGGATCCTCGCGCTCGGGAGCATTCTCTTTTTCGCTGATCTGGCGATCAATCTTGAAATGGGGTGGTGCGGGACCGGAAGGTTTCAATTCAGCACCCAAATCGGCGTCACCCAAGCGGATTACTCGGAGCCCGCCCTCGGTGCTTCTTCCTCCCAGAAGGGCCTGCATTTCAAACAAGGCGCGACCTACAACCTGATTCAGAACCGTATCGACTTCTCGCTGGTCGGATATATCAGCGGACTGGGAAATCTTATATCCAGCCGGCAGACGTTAGAAACGGGGACCCCGGAAATAGCTGGGGGACCCACTTATTGGGGCGTTTCAGCTCGCTTCCCCATTTCGGTCGCCCCGAAGTCGAGCCGCTGGGATTTTCGGATTGCCCCAGGCTACTCGACTTGGGGGATGCTTGTTGACGAGGAAGCTTATGGGATAAGCCTTTTGGCGACCCCCATGGTTCACCTCTCGTTTCGAAATCGAAAGAATGGGACCCGCCCTTGGGGTTTGAGCTTTAAGTTGTCCCCTCTTTCTTCGGAACTCAATGCTGTCATTGATAACCGCGAACTTGCGGCAGGATTCGACTTTCAACTTTCGAGCCTTCGCGCGAAGCGCCCGCTGATCTTCCACCTGGACTATGCAACGACGAGTTTTGATCTCCCCACCGGGTCAGGCAGTGAAACCCGAGCGGGGACGTTTGAATCGGTGAGTTGTGGACTGGCGATTCGCTGGTGAACTTACCAGGCCCGCGCCACTTGAGAGTCAGGGTAATAGTGAGCAAGGATCGCCTGGGTGCTTAAGCCGCGGGCGCCCATGTTCTTGGCCCCCCACTGACAAAGACCTACGCCGTGCCCGTAGCCGCGACCGGTGAAAGTCCAACCCTGGCGCTGATCACCTAAAATCGTAAACCAAGTGCTCAGGATCCGACCGGCTCCGAGCTTCATGCGGAAATCTTGGGCTGACATTTCACTCCAGCGGATGAATTTCGAGCGCGGTTCGCGCCACTTCAGCTCTACGCGATCCACTCTTCCACTCGGAGAGTGAGCCTTCACTCGCACCGCCTCGAGCTGCGCGGGGATGCCCGCTTTGAACGGCGATTTTAAGGTGGATGCGAGCTCACGCCCGCCGAACTGCGCTTTCCATTGGTACTTCGGTGAGTCGCTACACCACGCGCAGGAAACCCGGCGCTTAAATCCGGGGGACGGAGCACCCCAAACCTGCTCGGGGAGCTCCGTCCCCCCTCCACAGGTCGAGTGGTAGTAGGCTTTGAGCGGTTTGAGGTGCGTAGCTGGAATGGCGCCCTCGCCGCCCTGACGATTCGGGGCAGAAGAAGTCAGACGAACGGCATCGAGGTGGGGACGGAGCTTCTGCGCGGCAACTAAAACAAGGCCACGGGTCCGACGAACCGCCTGGGATGCTTTCGAGTCCTCTTTTTCTGCGCCACCATAGACCTGGTCTTTCTCGTCGGACTCCAAGTCGTAAAGCGAGTGCGTGGACTTGCGCTCTTCCTGAACTCGATACAGGGCATAAGTCCGGGCAGCGATCACTTGAGCTTCAACTGCACTTTCCGCCCACTTCGAAGAAAACTCGTGATTCACGAGGCCCTCTAAATACTGCTCGAACTCCAAATGATTCACGGCGATGCACCCTAGATCGGCGCGAGAATCGGCTTGGGCGGCACTCCCTCGCCCCGAGCGCGAGCGCACGGAGAACCCCGAATGAAGCGACAGGAGAGAGCGGTAAGGCTTGCCATCGATCGAAAAAAGTCCGGAGCGGCTTCGAATCTCTAAGCTCCCGTGCTGAATTCGCTCGGAAATCGGAATCTGACCTCGCGCCGCATCAAGAGCCCGCAGCACAATTCCAGTTCCTTTCGGATCACAGAGAACTTCCCAAGATCGTACTTCCGGGTGCTCTCCGATGAGCTGAGGGATTCCTGAAACGACTTTTTGAAACTGGAGTCTGTCCCCCGAAATAACCACCCGGGGACGCAACGGACCCACTTTGACTCGGATCACGGGGACGGAGCTCGCGGCAAGGGGAACGGGGACGGAGCTCCCCGCGAGAACGAAGTTCTCCTGGAAACTCAAGCCCGCCAAAAGACAGAGTGCTGTGTACAAAGCCCGGACGCTCACTTCTTGAGTGTCCCTGTTTCATGCCCAACAGAAAAGCAGGAACTCGGGGGGGACAGAAACCCGGGGGACGGAGCCGCCCTTAAAAAGAAAGCTTAGCCTCTTTGAGGAATGGTCCAACCCGCCTCGCGCGCTGCCACTTGCAAGTGTTGCCAACTCTCGCGCTTGAATTGCGGTTGTTCGATCAGCGACTGAAGCGAGTGCGTCACGATTGCGCGAACCCCAGCTTCATCGAGAATTCCGATCGCGAGAGCAGCCTCCTCACCGAGCGCCACCACAAGATTACCACCAAAATCGACGGCCCCTTCTTGGAACTCTGAGCCATTGCCCACTTCCTCAAGCTGGGTTTCATTCCCCGGGGTCATCCCAAGGGCGCCGATCATTTTCAAAAGGAGATCACGGGCACCAGGACTCGAAAGATCGTCGTGCGAAGCGAAGAATAGAATCCCGCTCGGAGTACGAGCGTAATTTTTCGAAGGAACTGCATCTTCTGAAGGCTCTTGAGCTTCAAAAGAGCCTTCCTCGGGTTGTCCCGCCATCAGAATGGCGGACGGAGGAAGGAACCCGGAGAGGGCATCCGTTTGAAGAGACCGGCGATTACGTTCGAAAGTGGAGCTCATGGGTTCGGATTATCCCGAACCCGTGCCCCACTTGTCAAATCTCTGACTCGCTTTACTGAAGCCGGTGAGTGACCCGCCGAACTTTCAAATTACACTCGGGGCACTTTGCGATTTCTTGAGAAAGGTTCCGGCTAAAGTCAGTCAGATGCGTGAAATGCAGCCGACTGTGACAAACCACGCAATGCGAGTACCGGTCCATCAAGTCCCGAGCACTCCCAAAAAGAGGCGTAGGTCCGAAAACGGTCGGGTTTTCCTCTTCACCCTCTTCGCTTTCGACGTCGAGGCTCACTTCGTCGTTTTCATCGGTCGCCTCATCCGCCCCAGCTTCGAGCGTTTCATCGCCCTCTGCCAATTCAGCTGGGTCCGCGTTTTTTGCATCCTTGCGATCGTCCCAATCTGCGCCGTCTTTCATGATGACGTTCTCCCTTTCGAGGGGTCCTACCCTCGTTCAGGTCAGAAGGAACCGGTTGTGGATCCGGTTCCTTCCCCCGATTCGTTGCAATGCACTTCTCGTCAGTACTTCTATCGCTCTCTCTCACGGGCCATTTGTGGTTGTGGGCCGTAACAAAGAGTTCTTCGGCGCAAGCTCAGGGCTTCTGAACGGAAAAGATTTGCCCACTTTGGGATTTCTCGGGGATTCGCACTTGGCGATGGGCAATTGCCCGGCGATAACTGCCCATATGACAACCACCGAAACCGCACCGATCGCTCGCGCACTTTTCTTGACTCGCTTTGGTACTCCTGAGTCCGCGTTTGAAATGAGGGACTGGAAGGTTTCCGATCCTGCCGCGGGTGAAGTGCAAATTGAAGTGGAAGCAAGCGGACTCAATTACGCCGACGTGGTTGCACGTAGCGGCGCCTATCAAGACTGCCCTCCCCTGCCGTGCGTCCTCGGTTACGAAGTCGTCGGAAGAATCACGAAAGTGGGCGCCGGAGTTACAGGCGTGAATGAAGGAACTCGTGTCGTCGCCTTCACTCGCTTTGGTGGATATGCCTCACGGGTCAACGCCAACGCGACTGCGGCTATTCGAATTCCCGAAAATCTTCCTGCTGGAGAAGCGGCGGCACTCGCCACCCAAGGCGCTACCGCCTGGTTCATGGCAATGGATACGTCCCGCATGCACCGCGGGCAACACGTCTTGATCCAAGCCGCAGCCGGCGGCGTGGGCTTGATTCTCGTTCAACTTGCCCTGCAAGCGGGTTGTATCGTTTACGCAACGGCCAGCTCCCCTGAAAAGATCGCCTACTTAAGGAAACTCGGCGTCCAACACCCCATTCGATATACCGAAGAAGACTTCGCGGATGCGATTCGCAGAATTCAGGCTGCCGACCCCGCCCTCAAAAATCGCGGTCTTGATATCGTTTTCGACTCCCTCGGTGGCCAAGCCTACTCCAAGGCTAGGAAGCTCTTGTCACCCGGCGGAAAAATCTTCTGCTTCGGAGCGGCTGAGTCGTCGGGCGAAAAGAAAAGCCTCTTTAGAATGCTCAAGCTTGCGAGCGGTTTCGGCATCACTTCGCCCATTCCTTGGCTCATGAACAGTCAGGGTTTAATTGGAGTGAACATGCTCCGGATTGCCGATCATCACCCCGAAGTGTTGCAGCGCTGTCTTCAAGGCGTGATCGAGCACTGGAAAGCGGGGAAACTTGAACTGCACGTTGGCGGTGTATTTCCTGCGGCGAAAGTAGCGGACGCACACCGCGCGCTGGGCGGACGCGGCACCCTCGGTAAAGTCATTCTCACTTGGAAATGAGGCCAAATATGAAACTGAAAAACTCCTGGCTCCGCTTTGCACCCCTTGCCGCAATCGCCACTTTGGGCCTGTTCGGCTGCACCAAATCAGACTCCCGTCCGACGGTCTGGGTCTATACAAGCCTCTACCCCGAGGTGATATCAACCTTAGAACCCCTCCTCGCTAAGGAACTCCCCGACTTGCAGGTTAAGTTTTTCCAAGGAGGAAGTGAAACGATTGCAGCCCGCGTTAATGCGGAGCTCGCTGGCGGGAAATCACAAGCAGACCTTCTCCTCACGAGCGATCCACTGTGGTACCTCGAGCTCAAAAAATCTGGGCATCTCCTCCCCTACGAAAGTCCGGCTGCGCGGGAAGTCCCCAAAGAATGGCAAGATCCTGATCATGCATTCACCGTGTCGCGCGTGCCCGTGATGGTGATCGGCGCTCATGCTGAAAAAATTTCTACGAGCGACGCACCCAAAAAATGGTCGGACCTCCTTGATCCAAAATGGAAAGGAAAAATCTCCCTGGGTAGCCCCCTTGAGAGCGGCACGACTTTCACAGCGGTCTCGCTTTTCGAGAAGTCGATGGGCTGGAGCTTCATGGAAGGATTGAGAAAACAAGAAGCGATCTCGGCAGGGGGGAATAGCGCTGTTTTGAATCGGATCGAAACGGGCGAGAAACCGCTCGGAATCGTGCTCCTCGAAAACATTTTGAAAGCGCGGGAAAAAGGATCTCCCGTCCGAGCCCTCTATCCCGAAGACGGTGTCCTGCCGATCCCCTCACCGATTGCGATCACTGCGAAAACCGAGCATCCGGACGCAGCGAAGAAAGTCTACGATTGGTTCTTCTCGTTCGCAGCCCAGAATGAAATCGTGAAAAGTGGTATGTACTCCCCACTTCCACTCGGACTGACCCCGCCGGGGGGAAAACCATGGAGCGAGCTCTCCACGAAAGCCTTCAAGTGGACGCCTGAACTCTTGAGCGAACTGGTCGCTCAGCGCGAAGCCACCAAGTCTAAATTTCAGACCCTCTGGCTCCAGTAAGGAAAACTCCCGCTTATGAAGTTCGAGCTCAACCGAGTCCACCCGAATCCTCTTCCTGGAGCGTACACTGCAGCGCAAACTGCCGAAGCCGTGAGCGCTGAAGCACACCTCGAGGGGGACTTCCTCTGCGTGGACTTCAGCGTGCGTGCCGGAGCTTTCTTTTCCACGGCCAGCCTTTCGACCGATCGCTCCCACTGGGGACTCTGGGACGAGGGGGATGTTGTTGAACTTTTTCTGGCCGCTCGAACGGATATCGCGACCGTCGGCTATTTTGAGTTCCAACTCAGTCCACGTGACCAGTACTTTACTCTCCACGTGCTCGAACCTCGAATTCGATGGGACTCCGAACGCGCAATGCCCTTCGAACACTCCGTCACACTCCTGGAGGACGAGGGGGTTTGGCGTGCGCAAATGAAAATCCCGCTCCACTCGTACGGATGGACAGGCCGCCCACAGGATATCACGGGTGGACTTTTTGCTATCTTAGGGCCCAAAGCGGCTCGAACTTACTGGGCCGCGTTTTTGCCCGCCCAAAAGACGCCGGACTATCATCTGCCGGAATACTTTCGTCCGCTCCTGATTGAGCCTCTCAGCTCAGGGATGGACCGATGACGGGGGACCTTCTCGCTGAGGCGCTTCTACGAACACTTGGGATCGGCTTCTCGGTTGCGTTGTGTTCCGGATTCCTCGCCATCCTTTTCTCCTGGCTCTTGGTTCGAACCGATTTGCCCGGTGCACGTTTCTTTGAAAAGTGGCTTTCCGTTCCTTACTCCCTCCCTGCCTATCTCTTAGCGCTCGCTTGGATGGTTTTAGGCAACCCCACCGTGGGACTCCTCAAAGATTTCTTGCCCAGTGATGGAATCACCAGCCTCTGGGGAATCATCTTCGTCGAGACGAGTGTCGCTTTCGTCTTTCCGTTTCTCGAACTCACTTCGGGCTTTAGACGGTTAGATCCGTCACTTGAAGAAGCGGCACGACTCAGTGGCGCCACCCCGCTGAAAGCCTTCTTAAAAGTGGGACTTCCTCTTCTCTTCCCGGCGCTCTTGAGCGGAATGATGCTTTCATTTCTTTATGCTATATCAAGTTTCGGCGTGCCCGCGCTCTTAGGGATGCCTGCTCGTAAATTGGTCGTCACGACGCTCATCTATTCTCAGTTCCGATTAGGTGGGTCGGACGGTCTGAAGCAGGGACTCCTCCTCAGCTTAGGGCTCCTCGCCGTGGCCGTTCTCGCGCTCGCGCTTCTGAAGTCCTACGATCGCTACCGAACCCGGCGTTTTGGCACTCCTCGCCTGGCAAGCGGGAAATCCTCGCGCCATTCGCTTGTTCGCCTCGGTCGCTATCGCTACGGGTTCGCGCTTTTACCCTTCACTTGGATTACGCTTACGCTCGTCCTTCCGTGGGGGGCGCTTGCCCTATCGACGTTTGCGGCGGGCCCCGGACGATATCAACTCGAAGGGTGGAGCTTCTCGCACCTTCAGGAACTCTGGCGGCTCCCGCTGCTCACCGAATCCGTAATCAACTCTCTAGGCTTGGCCC
>CANMSW010000046.1 GCA_947500275.1 Bacteriovoracaceae bacterium
ACTCTCCTTCACGTGAACCCTCGATTGTGTATTTCAAGCATCATCGGCTGGCCCGAAGACGGAAGCCGCAGGGAGCGAGCGGGACACGACCTCAACTTCCAAGCGACCACAGGATTACTTTCACTTTCCAACGAAATGCCTCCCCTCCCTTGGGCTGACTTGATCGGGGCTTGGCAGGCGGCATTGAACCTGAGCGCTGCCCTCGTCGCCCAGACCCAGGGTGCGCCCGGTCAGCGACGTGTCTGTTCGATGTCGGATGCGCTCGACGAAGCGCAGAGTCTGCTCAGAGCACAGTACAAACACGACCAAAAGAAACCAACCCATGGCTCCAACCTTTTCTCCGGACTCTATCCCTGCTACCGGCTTTATCGGGCGAGCTGTGGAAAACGGGTTGCGGTAGGGGCGATCGAGGAGAAATTCTGGATCAAAGTCTGTGCGGTCCTGGGACTTCCCCAATTCGGGGCTGATCGAATGGCATCCGGCGACCGGGGAACTTTCGTTTCACAGCAAATTGCAGAAGCCTTCTCAAGACGCCCTTGGAGTGAATGGGCACCCCTTTTTGATGAGGCAGACTGTTGCGTTGAGCCCGTTATCGAATATTCGGAGATGAAGTGATGGCCTACAATCCGCGTGATTATTTCTATCAGAAAGCAAAAGAAGAGAACTACGCAGCGCGATCGGCTTTCAAGCTCGAAGAGATTGATCAGCGCTTCAAGATTGTCCGCTCCGGGTATCAGGTCTTAGATCTCGGTGCGGCTCCGGGTTCGTGGTCCCAGTATGCTTCGAAAGTGGTTGGACCCAAGGGGCGTGTATTAGGTATCGATCTCCAGGCCATTAAAATCACCCTGCCCAATGCGCGTTTCATCCAAGAGGATATGCGCAAGGCCGATCTTGCGAAGATTATGGCCGATGTCGGCGTCGCGCCCCCTTTCGACTTGGTACTCTCCGATATGGCCCCAAAAACCACGGGGATTCGCGTTACCGATCAGGCACGATCCCTCGAGCTCTGTGAACTCGCCCTCGAGACGGCTGAGAAATACTTGAAGGTCGGTGGCCATTTTGTGGCGAAGCTTTTTCACAGCGAAGACTTCGAAAAATATCGAGAGACCTTGCGTGAGCGATTCGAGAAAGTCGAAGTGCTCAGACCGAAGAGCACGCGGAAAGAAAGCAAAGAGATCTTCCTGATTGGGATTCGCTACTGCGGTTTGAAAGCAGGCAAAGAATGAAGAACTCGAAAAAGAGCGCATTCATCTTCACGAATTTAGCGACCAGTCTGGATGGGAAAATCAACATCGCGGGCAAAGGGCATTTCCCACTAGGGACGAAGCGAGACTGGCAGGAAATGCAGCGCCTTCGCAAGAAAGCAGATGCCATTATTTTTGGTGCTGAAACCCTGCGAGGTTTCAAGTCCGCCTGCTGTGTCGAGGCCAAGAACTGGCCTCAATCTAAGCAACCGCTGAACGTCGTGCTCAGTTCCAAACTTGAAGGGTTTTCACCGCGCTGGCCCTTTTTCGTCGATAGCCGAATTCACCGCCTTTTGGTCGTTGGGCCGCAGACACCTGCCGCGCGGATTCGCCAGTTCTCAAGGCATTCAGAGGTCTTGGTTCTGAACTCAGGCAAAGGGCATCGGTCGTTGGCCCTCCAAGTCACCGAAGAGCTCCAGAGTCGTGGCCTCAAGAATCTTTTGGTCGAAGGCGGCGGCGGCGTCATGTGGGAGTTTGCGCGAGCGGAACTCATTGATGAAATTCATCTCACCCTCACGCCCCGAATCTTAGGTGGAAGGGACGCGCCCACATTGGTCGAAGGAGCAGGGTTTTCGGAAAAAGAGGTTCTCAACTTCAAGATCAAAAAGCTAAAGCGCGTCGGGGAGGAGTTGTTTCTGACTTACGCTCGCAGCCGTCCCCGGGGGATTCAGCCAGCCTGGTAACCCTCGCGAAGAGGTTTAGAAGCGAACGTTTCCGGGCGGTGGGCAACCCGGACAAGCGGCCGAGACCTGGCGCGCCATAAAACTCCAAACGCTCAGGAGAGAAGTCTTCAGTCCGCTCGAAAGCATCGCCACCACGGAGATTGCGATCAGAAGCATGAGGACGTACTCAAGCAAAGCCTGTCCCGACTCGTTCTCCGCTAATCGATTCCGCATTTGGACACAGGAAAACTTCCTCATCTTTTTGAGTTTAAGTAGGATTGAGACAGATGACAACGCCTTCACGAAAACAGAAAATTAGCCTCCTGCAGGTCCTCATCCCGGTGGCAGCCATCATCGTTCTGGCCATTTCTTCGACACTTCTCCTCCGAGAGCGACTGAATGATGAGCATTACGAAGGAGACGGCCATACTCATGAAGGACAGGAAATCTCGGTCGGAAATCCATTTCCAGACCTCAAATTCACACGCCTCGATGGCTCCACGACTCGCCTAAGCGAATTCAAAGGGAAATTGCTCGTCCTCAACCTATGGGCGACCTGGTGTGAGGCTTGTATGGTCGAGATGCCCTCGCTCCAGAAGCTTCACGAGCAACTGTCGAAAGATGGCATTGAAGTTTGGGCGCTGAGTTTGGACGAGTCTTACCAGTCTGAAGTTCCACCAGTGGTCAAGAAGCTGGGTCTCACTTTCGAGATTTTTTCCGATCCGAATCAACAAATCGGGGAGACCCTGCAAACCGAGATGATTCCGGTCACCTATATAATCGAGGGCAGTACCCGGAAACTTTTAGCGGTCGAAGAGGGCGAAAAAGACTGGATCGACCCGGGAATGGTGAAGAAACTACGCGCGTATGCAGGACTCGATACCGCCCGCTGAGGGTCGCGGATTCCTGCCCATCACTCCCGCGCCATCTCAGCAACCAACGAGTCCAAAAGGGGGCCCACCTGCTGCGAGAGAATCCCCCGTACTTTTTGATACGAGAGCACGGAACGAGAAGGCCCTTCAATCATCCGCGCCTCAGTGCGAATCCTAATCCCTCCTTGCCTCTCCAGTAAGCAAAGATCAGCCTGCATTTCAGAGAAATTCCTCGATATCATCGAGTCAGATTCATCGACACGCATTAAGACTTGGTAGCCCGCTCCCAGTGCCTGTCCCTCACTGCTGTCTTTGCACTGGATTCGGTAAGGCGCTACGTTTGCTTTCCCTACGAATCGGAGATCCATCCCAAGAAGCAAGCCATCAAAACTCATAACGGCTCGATTATTGGGTTCTTCAAGAACGCTTAAGTTCTCATAACGCACGCCGTGAGGGCGAAATCGAGAGAGGACACTGTAGATATGACTCAAGGCCGCTTCGAAACGGCGGCTGGCATCGCCTTCTTCATAAGAGAGTTCGCGAACTTCGGCGGGTCCCGTAGAAACACGGTCACCTGGCGCTGCCCACGCGTGGCTTGACAGAGACATGAGCATAAATATTCCGAACCCATTCAACATCATAAAACCTTCCCGTCTCAGACCCAACCGAAACGATAGTAGCTTTCTTCAAAACGACGGAAGCGATGCACTGTGAAGCGCGCTTCCAGTCCTACACTTAAAGTTCCCTGTGAACCTTCCAAGCGGAGAGCCCGTGCTGCATTATAGGTCACTGATGCCAGGATTTCAGCGCGGCTCATTCCCAGATAGAGAGCTCCCAACGTCATGACGAACGGGAGATTCAGAGTCATGCTGGTTCCAGGATTGAAATCGGTCGAGAGTGCTACGCGAGCGCCCGCATCCAACAAGCGCCGTGCAGGAGCATGTTCAGCCTTCAGGAAAAAGGCAGTGGCCGGAAGAAGAACGGCAACGGTTTCAGACTTCGCAAGATCGCGAACTCCTTTTTTAGAGACCTTCAGCAGATGGTCGGCCGACCAAGCGCCCATCGCGGCCGCAAAGGATGCCGATTCAGTGTTCTGAAGTTCGTCGGCATGAACCTTGAGCCCGAGCCCAAGCCTCCGAGCGTCCCCCAAGAGTAACCGCCCATCTTCGATGGTAAAGTATCCGCGATCAATGAATATATCACACGCGTCAGCCAAGCCTTTTTGGGCGATGGCTGGCAGCATCTTCTTCCGAAGCTCATTCAGGTAGTTTTTCGCAGAAACTCCCTGAGGAACCGCATGAGCTCCAAGAAAAGTCGTGCTGAAGCGAACCTGTGGAAATAGTTTTTTTAGGCGCTTAACCACCTCAAGCTGTTTCATCTCGGAGTTGAAGTCCAAGCCGTAACCGCTCTTCACTTCTATCGTCCGAACTCCGAAGTGGAGGGCTTCCTCCACGCGAGCTGCGCCTAGCTTCACGAGTTCCGCAATGGATGCGTCGCGGGTCGCTCGGACCGTTGTCTGAATTCCCCCACCCTTGAGAGCGATCTCTTCGTAGGATGCGCCGCCACAACGGAGTGCGAACTCCTCTGAGCGATCTCCAGCAAAAACCAAATGCGTGTGGCAATCCACTAAGCCCGCCGTCACGCACTGATTTCCCCCCAGATCCAGGGCGGGAACCTTAGCGAAAGTCGCTGGAATTGCGCTCGTTTTTCCGACCCATACAATGCGATCAGGGACTTCCACCCCGCCGATCTTCTTTAGACTATAAACCAGCGCACCGTCCTCGATTCGCCCCAAATCCTGTTCCTTGGGATGGCGACCGCCTTGAGCTCTGAAACCCTCACCCGTCAAAAGTTCACTGGCGTGAACGAGGGCGCGTAGATTTTTCGAAGAATGGGTCTTTTGAGACATCGCTTAGATCTAGCCAGATTTTTTAAACCTGTCACCTAAGCCTCATGGCGTGAGGGGCCCCTGAAATAGGGGTGAATGTTCTCCACCCCTATCTCGAAGGTCATCTTCTTCAGATCATCGGAATTCGGCCGCCCCGTTGCACGAAGCTCCCGCGACCAATCTCGCGTGCGGACTCATATCCAGCATCGGCATGGCGAACGACACCCATTCCCGGATCCGAGTTGAGAACACGGCTGAGACGCCAGTCCGCATCATCAGTCCCGTCTGCAACGACCACCATTCCGCTATGGATCGAATAACCCATTCCCACTCCGCCCCCATGGTGAAGGCTGACCCAACTCGCGCCGTTTACGGCATTGACGAGCGCATTCAGAATCGGCCAATCCGCGACAGCATCTGAGCCATCCTTCATCGCTTCAGTTTCCCGATTCGGTGAGGCAACGGACCCACAGTCCAGATGATCACGACCAATGACGATTGGAGCTTTAACTTTGCCCGTACGAACTAGCTCGTTGAAGAGGAGCCCCGCCTTCTCGCGCTGCCCATATCCCAACCAACAAATCCGAGCCGGAAGGCCTTGAAATGCGATGCGCTCTTCTGCCATCCCGAGCCACCGTTGCAACCCCTGATCCTCTGGGAAAAGCTTAGCCAAAGCTTCATCAGTGACTTTAATGTCGGCTGGATCGCCTGAAAGCGCGACCCAACGGAAGGGGCCACGTCCCTCGCAAAACTGCGGGCGGATATAAGCGGGCACGAAACCTTGGAAATCAAACGCGTTCTTCACCCCAGCCTTCACGGCTTGTGCGCGAATGTTATTTCCGTAATCAAAAACATGAGAGCCCCGTCGTTGGAATTCCAACATGGCCTCAACGTGTCGACCCATGCTTTCGATCGCGAGCTTTTCATAGCCTTTTGGATCTTTGCGGCGAAGCTCCGCTGCTTGCTCAAGAGAGTAACCGACCGGAATATAGCCATTCAGCTCATCATGCGCACTGGTCTGGTCGGTTACCAGATCCGGTATGAAACCCCGCCTGATCAGCTCCCAATGTACCTCTGCCGCGTTACCGATCAGGCCAATACTGACGGCCTGTCCTTTTTTCTTAAGCTCATTGATCCGCTCAAGCGCTGCATCCAGATTCGGCGCAAGCTCGTCCAAGTACCGGGTCTCGAGGCGACGCTGAGCCCGCGTAACATCCACTTCAATATTGAGCGAGATAGCGCCGGCTAGGGAGGCCGCAAGGGGTTGAGCCCCCCCCATTCCGCCGAGTCCAGCGGTGAGAATCACTTTTCCAGTCAGGTCCCCGCCGAAGTGCTGGCGCCCTGCTTCAGCAAAAGTCTCATAAGTACCCTGAACGATTCCTTGTGTACCGATATAGATCCACGAGCCTGCGGTCATCTGACCGTACATCATCAGGCCCTTGGCATCGAGTTCCCGAAAGTGATCCCAGTTCGCCCAATTCGGGACAAGCATACTATTGCTGATGAGCACCCGCGGGGCGAGCGGATGGGTCGGGAAAACAGCGACTGGCTTACCACTCTGCACGAGGAGCGTTTGGTCATTCTCAAGCTTCAGTAAGGAGTCGACGATCGCATCAAACGACTCCCAATTTCGGGCCGCCTTGCCGATTCCACCGTAAACGACGAGGTCATCTGGACGCTCGGCAACCTCAGGATCCAAGTTATTCAGGAGCATCCGAAGAGCGGCTTCTTGCTGCCAACCCTTGCAATGAAGTTCTGATCCGCGAAATGCTCGTAATGTTCTTTTCCCTTTTTGATCCAGAATACTCATCCCATTCTCCCTTTATCTGGACGAAACCAGAGCAGCACAATCTGCGTTTTCGATCATCGATTCCAGGCGCTGAATCTCCTCGGTCAACGAGCGATCCGAATCCATGAAGGCCGCTCGCTTGCGAACCTCCCGATGGAGCGTCTCCACTTTCCTGGATGATTTCAGGGGCCTGAGAAGCTCAATGCCTTGCGCCGAAGCGAGTAACTCCATTGCGATCACGCGGCGAGCGTTTTGTACCACACGAGACGCCTTTCGGGCAGCCCAGGCCCCCATGCTGACATGATCCTCTTTATCAGCAGAAGTAGGAATAGTGTCGACGCTCGCTGGGTGGCAAAGGGTCTTATTCTCAGAAACAATGCTCGCTGCGGCGACTTGAACAATCATGAACCCGCTGTTGAGACCGCTTGCTCGGGTGAGGAATGCGGGTAGCTCCGATATGGCCGGATTAATGAGCTTCTCGAGTCGCTGCTCGGAGATGCTCCCCAGTTCAGCCACTGCGATACAAAGCATATCCATCGCCACAGAGACAATCTGCCCATGGAAATTCCCACCGCTCAAGATGCCACGAGTAGTTGGGAAAATCAGAGGATTGTCGGTGACTGCGTTCACTTCACGCTCAAGCACTTCACGAACAAATTGAATGAGATCCCGCGAAGCTCCGTGCACTTGGGGAATGCACCGAAGACTGTAGGGGTCTTGAACTCGAGTACAATCGACATGGCTCTTGGCAATGGAGCTCTTTCCACCGGTTAAAAGAATGTCTCTCATCCGTGCCGCTACTTCAACTTGGCCCGGGTGCGGGCGAACAGCTTGAATCCGCTCGTCAAAAGCAGTTGCAGTCCCTCGGAGAGCCTCGCAACTCATGGCTCCGGCATAATCGGCGATATCGGACAAATGTTCGGCCTCGAGCAAAGTAAGCGCACCGATCGCGGTCATAAACTGAGTCCCATTGATCAGTGCAAGACCCTCTTTGGCTCCAAGACGAATCGGGCTCAAGCCAACTCGACGAAGTGCTTCTCCGCCCGACATCTCCACTCCGTCCACTCTCGCCTTACCCTCACCGATCAGAACAAGGGCCAAGTGCGACAGAGGGGCAAGGTCCCCGCTTGCGCCGACTGAACCTTGCTCGGGAATGATCGGACAAACTCCTCGATTCAAAAGTTCGATCAGTTGCTGAACCGTTTCGAGTCGAACTCCCGAGTGACCTGCCGTTAAGTTCGCTGCCCGCAAAAGAAGCATTGCGCGGACTTGCGCGTCTGACAAAGGCGTCCCCACTCCGCAAGCATGCGAGCGGATCAAATTATACTGAAGGGATTCGATATCGTTTTCTGGAATTCGAACATTTGAAAGTAAACCAAACCCGGTGTTCACTCCGTACATGGTTTTTCCGGTATCGATCTCACGCTCAAGGAAGGAGCGTGCTGACCGAATTTTTCGGACCGCCGCCGCAGAAAGCTCTACCTTCTTCAGGCCGAACGCGACATCGCGTACGTCTTCAAGAGTTAACCGTTTTTGGCCCAGACTCAGGAGTGGGGCTGCCTTTTTCAGCGTTTTCTTTTTTTTCATTTCTTATCTCCGTGAGCGCGTGTTGCCATTAGCCTTCGAACGAATATCGCGAATCGCTTTGGCCCGATCGGCCGCACCGAAAATAGCTGAACCCGCTACCAACACGTCGACACCCGCCGCGCGCGCTGTTGCCGCGTTAGCCGACGAAATACCGCCGTCAATTTCAATTAAGAAAGAGCGATCTCCGCGAATGCTCGCGAGTCGTTTTACTTTGTCTAAAGTGGAAGGAATGAACTTTTGCCCGCCAAAGCCAGGATTCACGCTCATGATTAAAACCAAGTCGACTTGGTCCAATACTTCCTCGACTGCCCCTAGGTTCGTTCCTGGGTTGATTGACACCCCGGCGCGGCACCCTGCTTCACGGATGCGATGAATCAGGCGATCCAAATGAAAAGTTGCCTCAGCATGCACCGTGATGACGTCAGCCCCAGCCCTTGCGAAGGGCTCAATCCAATCCTCAGGGCGACTCACCATCAAATGGCAGTCAAGGGGCAGTTGAGTGTGCTCCTGGAGGCTCTCGACTAAAATGGGCCCGAAGGTGAGGTTCGGCACGAAATGGCCGTCCATCACGTCTAAGTGAAGCCAATCTGCGCCTGCTTTTTCGACTGCCTGTACTTCGTCCTTCAAACGAGCAAAGTCCGCCGATAAAAGCGATGGAGCAACTAGGACGCCCGTCTCGGGCTGAGTGGTTTTCTTTCGAGTCGTTTTTTTTTGAACTAGGCTCACGATGGACCTCCCACACTCATTTTTTGGCTCTTTAGCGGCAGAGAAATTCCCCGCCCCTTGAGTCCGTTCATCACGGCGGCGGCCTCCATTTCCTTCTTCCCATCCCACTGCAGCCGCTCGAGCTGAAGAGAGCCCTTCTGTGTTCCTAACAAGAGCATTCCGTATTTTTCAAAAAGAGCACCTGACGGGCCTTGTATATCAAGACGTGGGGTCGCTTGGCGTATTTTCAGGCGCTCAGCCTTTCCGTTGACCTCTATTTGCAGACTTGTCCCCGGCCAAGGATTCAACGCTCGAACCTGACGATCGAGCACTTCGCCCGTTTGATCCCACGGATTCAGCCACTCCATCTCCTTCGTGAGTTTTGAGGCATAAGTGACTTTCGACTCATCTTGAGGTTGACCCTTGAGATCTCCTCGAGCGAGTCCATCCAACGTGGGAACAATCAGCTCAGAGCCTAAAATCGCGAGGCGATCGTGGAGAGTTCCGGCGGTATCTTGCTGAGAAATCTCCGTGCTTTTTTGCAAAAGAATATCACCTGCATCGAGTTTCTCGACGAGCTTCATCGTTGCGACACCTGTCACGGAGTCACCCTCGAGGATCGCTCGTTGGATCGGAGCGGCGCCTCTCCAACGAGGGAGAAGGGAGGAATGAATATTGACGCAACCGAAGCGCGGTAGCTCAAGCACGTTCTTCCGAAGGATTTGGCCGAAGGCAACCACTACAATGATATCGGGCCGTAGAGCCTGGAGTTTTTCGAATTCACCTGGGAGCGAAAGCTTATCAGGCTGATGGATTTCTTGAATCCCAAGTCGCAATGCCTCTGACTTGACCGGAGGAGGTTTGAGCTCCAGCCCGCGGCCCACCGGGCGATCGGGCTGCGAATAGACGGCCACAACTTCGTGTGACTGGTGCACAGCACGAAGGGCCGGAACGGCAAACTCGGGGGTTCCCATAAAAACGACCCGAAGCTTCGGGGCGTAAGAGTCAAAAGTGGGGTTCATTGTCTGAGGAAATCCCACGAATCGGGGCTCGACTCAAATGCCCTTTTTTTTCGTTTTCGAAGAACTTGAAGGAATCCCTGACCCTTTCGTCAGGGCCACCATTTTGAGCCGATCCAGTTCTTCACGTTCAGCCCGCTCTTTGCGGAGTCTCTTCTTAGCAAAGTCCTTCTTCACCGGACTCAAGCGGTCGATGAAGAGCTTTCCGTCAAGATGGTCCATTTCGTGCTGAATGCAGACTGCCAACAGCCCATCCGCCGACATCGTTTTCGTAAGACCGTCCAAGTTCAGGTACTGGACCTTGATTTTTTCGGCTCGCCGAACTTCGGCCGTATACTCAGGGACGGACAGGCAGCCTTCCTCAAGCGTGATGGTCCCTTCCTGCAAAATAATTTCAGGATTAATCAAGACTCGAGGGTTCTTTCCCGTGATTAAAGCCCCACCTACCACCTCAGATCCCGCCGGTGGACTAATTCCCTCAGGAAGCTCCTCCATCTCAAAGTCGGTGTCGACGACCACGATCCGCTGAAGGAGCCCCACTTGGTTGGCTGCCAACCCGATTCCCGGTGCGTCGTACATCGTCTCGAGCATATCGTCCGCCAAACGGAAGAACGAGGCATCCACCCGTGCGACTGGGAGCGCTTTCTGCGCTAAAATCGGATCTGGAAATGTGTAAATCTTTAATTTTGCCATTGAAGTACTGCCTGATTTTCAGTTGCTCGAGCCCCGAGTTTTCATTGCGAACTGAGTGGAACTGTAAACGTCATCACTTCGCTGGGCGAGCAATGAGCGCTGCCGCCAAAGCCACGAAGATCGAGCTTGGAAGCCATGCAGCGAGCCATGACGGCAGCGCACCATTGGATCCTAGGGATAAGCTCACCGAAAAGAAAAGCCAATAGAAAAACGTGACGCCAAGGCCGACCCCGAGGTCCTTGGCGACACCTCCGTCCCGTCGTCTGCGAATGACAAATGGAACCCCCAAAAGACACATCACCATGGGGGTGAAACTCATACTAATCCGCGCATGGAATTTGGATTCATAATAGTTACTCGGGGTGCCTGCACGGACGGAACGCTTGATGTAACGCCAGAGGTCTTTCAACCTTAACGCGTCGGTCTCTTTTTCAATCTCCACGAAATCGGCAGGCTCCTCCGAGATCATCAGGGGCTTCGTTTTAAACCTTCGTGTCATCGGAAGGCCATCGTCGTCTGAAAAAATGGTGACCGTGCCCTGCTCCAATCTCCAGCTGCGCTTTTCAGGATCATATTGTCCCCGCTCAGCGGCCAGGACCTCTGCTAACCGGAACTGGGAGTCAAACGAGTAAACATCCATTCCTTTAATGGTCAGACTTTCCCGAGTGAAGGACTTCAGATTATAGATCGTGTTTTTCGAGCGGTACCAAACTTTATTCTGTTTAAAATCGAGGAAGAAGTTCGGCTTTTTCTTCATTTCTCGCCAGTAGAACAAAGTGCGCTGACGATAAACCGGGGGCAGTATTCGGTCCTGAGCGATGAGCAGCAAACAACAGAACATGAAGGTCAGTGACAGGAGGGTTAAGACGACTCGTTTTAGACTGACACCGATCGAAAAAATTGCGGTCAATTCGTGAGTGCGGTTCAAGCCTGAGAGCGTCATCAGTGTTGCCAACATGACCGCTGGAGGCGCTAACTTGACGCTGATCTCTGGGAGAGCGTACCCGTGGTAAATCAATAACTGCTGAACCGAATATCTTCCG
>CANMSW010000047.1 GCA_947500275.1 Bacteriovoracaceae bacterium
GAGTCCTGTTGGGGCTTCCGACACGCCGCCTCCGGCATTGGAGGAGCCAGAAGCGCTGGAACCTTCCGCAGTTGATCCTAAGCCCGATGAAGCCGGTACTTTTCCGGCCCAAGAGCCTGAAGTTGAGTAATGGAATTCCCGTTCAGCGGAAGAGGGCTTCAAGCTGCTCGGTTGTTTTGGTCGTCTTTCGAATCGGTGGGAGAGTCCTCAGGTCGACTCGCATGAAGTGGGATAGGCGGAAGCAGGGACCGTAATTCATTGATCCGCTCCTGAGTCGACGGATGGGCCCCATGCGCAACTTCCGAACGCCTTCCATTGAGACGATCGAGTCGCTCCAGTGCCGATATCATATGTCTTGCATCAGCGCCGTATTGGATGACGGCGTTCAAGTCGGCCTCGATCTCCTGTTTTCGGATAAGTCGGTTAACCGCCTGGAATGGCGTCGCGATGACGGCCACCGTGATCATGAACTGGACAATTTCAGCAGTTCCGGACGGGAGATAGGTAGCTGCTGCCACCCACCCGGCTCCCCCGGTGATGACTCCAATCGGTAAGAGCATGCACGTAAGCAGGAGCCTCTTTTTGAGGTGATTCAGCGAAGCATGACTGACTTCGTGAAGGATCATCGCGTGGAGTTCTTCCGCGCTGAAAGGTTCTTTCTCATTTTGTTCAGCTCGAGTCAGAGCTTCAAAGACAAAGACGGCTGGTTTGAATACGCCACGAGCCCAAGGGAATCCTGCAATCATCAAATTATGTGTAGAGAGATCGTCTCCTTGGATAATATAGATATCAGGAGATGGCATCGATGCCTGATCGAAAGCTTTCTCGATCATCACCTTGAGGGCAGAAGGGGGCATTTCTTTGACGGGAAAGACCTTTCGAATCGTGAGAGGCGCTAAAGCATAGACGAGTGAGAGACCCACCATCACTCCACCTAGGGCGCCGAGGCCCCCTGCTAGAGCAACTAAGGCTTTAGTCGCTCCGAGTGTGTGGAAGAGAGTTGCCATACTGAGTGCTAGAACGCCGGTGAGGGTCAGGTATCCCGTGACCATTCCCGCAAGCCAGAGTGAAGAGTTGAATTCGCGCCCGAGAGGGCCGGCGTCTTGATTCCCGGTGCCCACAGGACTGATCCGGCGGGCGACTTTAGCCTGTAGCCAGGATTGAATGAGGATGGCTCCGATGAAGAGGAGGATGGATGCGACCGGATGCTCCGTTCGGTAGGGTCGTGTTGCGAAAAAGACCACCGCCAGTGCTAAAGCGGTGGTGATCCCTGCCGCATTGAGAAGTTGAATGTCGGGTGCAAGCTCATAGTCCCGTGAGACCCGCTCCTCGGCAACCCGGCGTTCAAAGTAGTCCAACCACAGCGCGAAAGTCGCAACCGGGATGGCATTAAGCGCGGCGAGCGCTAGGACATTGAGCTGTTCATGTATTTGTAAGTCGTTCGAGTCCATCTCATAAGCGTTTCGACCGGTAGGCGATGAAAATGTAGGGGGATCGAGGGCTTCGTTGCGAGAAATGAGCGGTTTACTGATCAATTCAGTACTAAAATTGACGGTTTTCTATTTTTTTAGTGTCGCTACGCAGGTAGCGGACGCAACCTACTTGGCAATTTTGGCCTCACGAGACTAAAAAGAGGGCATGCTCTCTTCCCCTGCTGAACTTGTGAAGTCGATGCTCGCCGGCCAGCGCCTGGCACTCGCTCGTCTTATTTCGAAAGTCGAGAATCGCGATCGGGACCTCGCCGAGATCATGCGCATTCTTTATCAGCATACAGGTCATGCCCAGGTCATCGGGATTACGGGTCCGCCGGGGGCCGGTAAGTCGACGCTGGTCGATCGATTGGCGGCGCAGTATCGCGTCGCAGGAATGAAAGTGGCCATAGTTGCGGTGGATCCCTCTAGTCCCTTCTCGGGTGGGGCGATTCTTGGGGATCGTATCCGAATGCAGCAGCACTCGGGGGATCCGGGCGTTTTTATTCGCTCATTAGGAACTCGCGGAAAACACGGCGGTCTTTCGCATGCGAGTAAAGAAGTCGTCATGGTTCTCGATGCGGCTGGTTTCGATATCATTCTAGTGGAAACGGCCGGTGTAGGGCAAACGGAGCTGGATGTTCTCAGGCTTGCACAATCGGTCATCGTGGTTCTTGTCCCAGAGAGTGGTGACTCGATTCAAGTGATGAAGGCCGGACTGATGGAAATTGCCGACCTTTTCGTGGTCAACAAAAGCGATCGCCCGGAAGCGGACAAGCTCGTTCGCGAGTTAATCACGATGGTTTCGATGAGTCCGCACGATGAGCACTCTTGGATGAACCCTGTCATGAAGACCGAGGCCGTTCGTGATTCAGGAGTGAAAGAGCTCGTAGAAGCAATCGGTTCGCACCAAGACTATCTGACGCGGACCGGTAAGCGGACAGTGAAGCTCCGCGAGTTTTTGAAGAACGAAGTCTTTGATATCTTGGTGGAGCGCCTTCAGCACTCAGTAGAGGGCATGTTCCGGAGTTCTTCCGGAGAAGATATTCTTGAGAAACTCATTCGACGTGAGCTTGATCCTTATGAGGCGGCCCGCTGGATGTCAGGCAGTTAGGAAAAGAGAGCATGCCTCCTGACGCAATGAGTCATAACTTTTTGTCAAAAAAATGACCGAAGCGTCTAAAGTTTGGCGAATACCCGACCGAAATGATCTGTGAAGCGGGTGAGATGAAAAAAAGGAAGGCTCCGTAGGGGTCTGACTTGGAAGTCTTCTCAGTCGCCTGCAGGGGTACAGCAAATTCCTGCACAACTAAAACCAATGGACCTGCTTTCAAGCGCGGGGCGGAACACTTGTGTCCGCACACAGCACCCGAGCGGAGAGAGCGGTTGTTTTGCAGAATGAGGAGATGGTTATGGGTATTCGTATTAATACCAACGTTAATTCGTTGTCGGCACAGCGCAATTTGGGCAGCACTTCTGCCGCTCAACAAAAGTCACTCGAGAAATTATCATCAGGAACTCGGATCAATCATGCAGCGGACGATGCTGCTGGCTTGGCTATTTCTGAGAAAATGCGAGCTTCGGTTCGTTCGTTAACGCAAGACATGCGTAACGCGAACGACGGAATTTCGATGATTCAAACGGCTGAAGGCGCGATGAACGAAGTGGGTAATATCTTGACTCGCTTCCGTGAACTCTCGATCCAGGCCTCTTCCGATACGATCGGTGATACCGAACGTGGCTTCATCGACAAAGAAGTTCAGCAAATGCATTCGGAGATTAACCGAATCGCATCGGCGACGGAGTACAACGGTCAGAAGCTTTTGAACGGAGAAGGTGGGAAACTGGAGATTCAAGTCGGTTTGAATAATAACCCTGATGAAGACCGCTTCTACTACGATTCTTCTCGAACCAATGTCAGCACAGGGTCGCTGGGTGTCGAAGGAATTTCGGTGCGCTCGCGTCAAGAGGCTCAAGGAAACCTTGAGAAGATTGATGGCGCTATTAAGACCCTGACTGAAAACCGTGCAGAATTGGGCGCGCTTCAAAACCGCCTTCAATCGACCACTGCCAACATCCAGGTCTACAATGAGAACTTGCAATCTGCTCGTAGTCGTATCGCTGATGTTGATATGGCTTCCGAGACTGCAGAACTCACTCGTACGAACATCCTGACTCAAAGTGGAGCCTCGGTCCTCAGTCAAGCAAACCAAAACAGCATGATCGCGCTTAAGCTTCTCGGCTAATTCGCGAATCCTGAATCAGCATAATAAACACCAAAGGGCGGGCATTTCTCTCCAAGAGAGGTGCCCGCCCTCTTCGGTTGGTGTCTAAGTATCTGAATCGTAACGATTGTTAATGAATTTAACTGTTTTTCAAGTTTTAACGCGCCGCGCCGATATGTTCTTTGTCAGCAGCGAGCATGGGGCTCGTTGAACACCACTGACAACGTCTGCACCGTGTCATGCTGTAGCATGGGCAGGCTCCCTCCTCGGTGATCTCAGCCAGGTTTCCTCACCTGGTCGCCGTTCGCCGAATGGAAGTCCTGAACTTGCGATCCTCGAAGCGGTTTGTTGAACGCTTTGTGGACTTCGCGCCTCTCAACTCAGACGAAAAACTGGTGAAACCAACTCGGCTCTCTTGGAGCTCGTGTCGGTGGTCGTCCTGGATGCCGCATGATTCATTCATTCGGTTTCTGGCGTCGGGCACCTTCTTGCGCCTCAAGGGAAGTTTCGGGCCGGTCCACGGGTTGACGCTCTATGAGCGAGACACGTTCAGTGTCTTGGTTCGTCGGGTTCATCCAAAGGGACGGCTTTTTCTGGAGGTACGTTTATGGGCTTAAGAATTTCTACGAACATGGCTTCTCTCGCTGCCAACCGCGTTTTACAGAATAGCAGTGATAAACAAGCGAAAAGTTATCAACGGCTTTCTTCTGGTAATCGAATTGTAAGCGCCGGTGATGACGCGGCCGGAATGTCTATTAGTGAAAACTTGAAGGGGCAGATCCGTTCGATGTCTCAGGCGGAGCGAAACGCCAACGACGGTGTCTCCTTCATTCAGGTTGCTGAGGGTGGGATCACTGAAATCAGTAATATGCTGATTCGGATGCGCGAACTTGCCGTCCAAGCCGCTTCCGATACGGTCGGAGAGAAGGAGCGCGGATTCATCAATAACGAAGTTAAGTCTCTGACTGCGGAAATTGATCGGATCGCGAACGTTACGAACTTTAACGGAACCAACCTGTTGAACGGTCAGTCTGAGAAGTCTGAACTTCAATTCCAAGTGGGTATTCGGAAAGAGACGAATGATTCGGACCGAATCGTATTTAATACTTCCGACTATGACGTGAGGTCTTCGTCTCTCGGAATTGAAGGCGTCGACTTCTCGTCAATCGACGGAGCTCGAGATGCGCTCGACCAGGTCGATTCAGCGATCTCGAAAGCCTTCGAAACGCGGGCAAGTTTGGGAGCTGCTCAGAACAAGCTCCATGCGACCGTGAACAACTTAGCAATCACGAAGGAGAACTTAGCGGCCGCTCGGTCCCGAATTGCTGACGCCGATATCGCGGCGGAAACTTCGGAACTCGTTCGCGGTGGAATCTTGCAGCAGGCGGGGATTTCAGTCTTGGCTCAAGCAAACATGGCTCCGCAAGCTGCGTTGAAACTTCTGTGATCTCGCTTTGAAAAGTGTGCGCCAAGGTTCATCGTGCGATAGTGCACGCTGAACCTAAAAGCCCGCCCCCAGGAGTGCCGAGCTCCTGGGGGTCATTTTTTTTCATTCTGGGGTCTGGGGGGCGCGCGATTTTCTCCCGATCCACTTCTGTTCAAAGTCTGGGATTCTTGACATATTTCTACTCATGACGTCGCAAGAACGCTCGCTTCTCAGAGGTATTTTTCAGAATCGTTGTCCCTCATGCTGGGATGGAGCTGTTTTCTCGGGTCCTTATCGGATGAATGAAACTTGTCCCCACTGTCGTTATCGTTTTGCACGCGAAGATGGGTACTTTCTAGGCGCAATGGTGATTTCGTATTTCGTGGGTGGATTCTCCGCGGTTCCTACTTTAATTTTTTTGATTTTTGGTGCGGGTTGGGAGCCTCTCCTGGCGACTGGGGTGAGTTGTCTCCAGATTGCTCTTCTCAATCTTCCACTCTTTCACTTTGCTCGCCTGGCCTGGTTGCATATGGATCGCGAAGTGAGTCGTCTCGCTTTTGAGCGGGATCAGCGTGGCGTCACGTCCAACGATAAGAAGTAGGTAGGTCATCCTGGCCTCAGGTTCCTTTTTCCCTTTGCCGATGAGTGGGGTGGAGGAGATGCACAATGAAAGTACAAGGTCTCAGTGATCTCATTCGTTCGATGCAACGGGTAAATGGACGCGGTTCCGAGGGGGGCGGCTCTCAGGGCGGCCGGCACTCGCCAAAGGGAGACTCCGATTCGTCGCGGAATCAGGGAGGTCATTCGGACTCGTCTGAAGAAAACCGCACAGAATTTCAGCGTTTGCTCGAGCTCCGTCAAAAAATTGATCTCGAGATCGAGCGATTTGCTCGCGATGAAGTGGCACTCAAGAGCGGCATTCATGCTCGCCGCGATGGCGAAGGCCCAGGGCTTCGGGTCTTTTTTGAGGACGGAAAAGGGAAAGTTATCCGGCGCATGTCGGGTGACGAATTTCTTCAAATCCGTACGACCGATGTGAGTCCGACTACGTCTGTTCGGGGAAAACTGCTGGATCGGAAACTCTAATCGAGGCAAGAATCAGTTTGTGATTCGCTCTTTTTTTTCAAAAAAGTTGAGTTTGAATGTTTGGAACGCCGCAAAAGTGGTTCCGGTCGTTCGTAATCTTTGGGTTGTTTCGGATTTGCATATCACTCATGACGAGGATTCGACGGCTCAATCCTTTGTTGAGTTAGTAGATTTGCAAGTGATGGCGGGCGATCGACTGGTATTGGCTGGCGATCTTTTTGATGTTTTTTTAGGTGAAAAGCAGATCTTCATCGATCGTTTTCAACTCGTGATTTCCTGCCTAAAGCGAGCCGCTGCACGTGGAGTTTTTATAGATTTCATCGAGGGGAATCACGATCTCCAGCTTGCGAAAGTGGTGGAGCTGATTCCCAATTCTCGACTCAGGGAGCCCGGAGTAGCGTTGTCGCTCTCAGGTGTAAACTGTTGGATCGAACATGGCGATTTGGCCAACTCGTCTGACTGGGGTTATCTGCTATTACGGGCGGCTCTCCGCAGCGCGGCTTTGCGACTTTTGGTGGAAGTAGTTCCCGCACCCTTGGTTGATCGTATTTCGCGGACTGCGAGCGAAACGAGTCGGAACCATCATCCCATGCTCCCTGAATCATTACCGGCGAGCGAACTGAGCAACCTAAGGAAGATTTATCGTACGGCAGCGAACCAGATTCTCTTAAGCGGCGCGGATCGAGTCATCTTTGGACATTGCCATGACCGGGATGAAGTCATCTTTCGGATGGGTGAGCGACAGGTCCAATATATCAATATGGGCTTTCCACCTGTCCATGGCACTGTTCTGCACTGGGCACAGGGGGATGACCGAATCCGGCGAGTCCCTTTTCGGTACCAGGCTGCTCACTCAGGATGACCTCTTGATTAAGGCGTACTGACGGGGACGCTCTTAGTTGAGTGCCATTTCTAGGAGTTCTGCAGCGTTTTCGAGGCTTTTCTTGGTCAGTTGAGGTCCACCCAGCATCCGCGCGATTTCTTGTTTCCGTTCTGGAGAGTTAAGGGGAACAACGTGGGTGACAGTCCGCTTTCCAGAAACCATTTTTCTTACGGTGAGGTGGTGGTCCGCAAACGAGGCCACTTGAGGAATGTGCGTAATGCAGATGACCTGATTGAAGCGTGCGACTGATTTGAGTTTCCTTCCGACTTCAAAGGCAGTTTGGCCCCCTACGCCGCTGTCGACTTCGTCAAAGAGGTAGACGCCGATACCGCCTTTATCTGAAATCACCCTCCGAATCGCGAGCATGAGTCGTGAGAGTTCCCCGCCCGAAGCGATTTTCCCGATTTGCCGGGCGGTTTCACCTCGATTGGTTCTTACTTGGTATTGGATCAGGTCGGCGCCCTGGACTGACCAATCAAGAATTTCATTCTTCGGTGAGAGTTCGATTGAGAAGATCGCTTCTCCCATTTTCAAGTCAGAAAGTTCACCCGTTACTGAATCGGCAAAAACTTTCGCCGTTTTTAGACGAGCTTTGGAGAGGGTCCCACCCAGAGTGCGAACTTGGTCTTGAAGCTTTGTTACTGCGCTCTGTAACTCGTTCAGGCGTTCGGCTGTTCTTGCGATTCCGCTGCACTCCAGCTCGAGCTTTTCGAGGGTCGCAATCATGTCTGCGACACTTGCTCCATACTTGCGGCGGAGATCGGCAATCAGAGAAAGCCTTTCTTGCACGGTCGCAAGGCGCGAAGGATCGAGATCGCTCGAATTCAAATACCGGTTGAGAGAGAGGCTGACTTCCTCCGCCTCGGCAAGTGCCCGCTCAAGGCCCTCAAGGAGCGGGTTGGCGCGTTCATCGAGGGCCGCTAGATTGCGCATGCGGTTCATGGAGCCACGGAGCCCTTCCAAGGTTCCGGAATCTTCATCCTCGAGGGTCCGACGAATCGCTTCCGCAGTTTGTACCCGGCTCTCCGCAGATTGGAGGAGAGTTTTTTCCTGGGCCAATGCTTCATCTTCGCCCGCCTGCAGGTCGGCATCGCGAAGTTCCTTGATTTGGAAGTCGAGAAAATCAGCGCGCTTTTGGCGTTCGTTTTCTTCATTTTGCAAACGGTCCAATTCTTCGCGTGCGGTCTTCCAAGATGAAAAGGTTTCCCGATAGGAGTTGGCTTCGGCCGTTAGCCCGCCATAACGATCGAGGAGTTCCAATTGGGTCGTATGTTTTAGGAGAGATTGATGCTCGTGCTGTCCGCAGAGATCGACTAGTCCCTCGCAGACTTCTTGGAGTGTCGTCAGGTTCGCCATCGTTCCATTGATCCAAATGCGGTGCCGTCCGCTTTTGTGGATGGTGCGGCGTATGAGGAGTTCGTCCGCTTCGCAAGGAATACCGAAGGCTTCGAGCCGAGGACGAATCCAGTCGATCGAACCTATATCAAATAATCCCTCAACCGACGCCTCGTCGCACTCGGTTCGGATGAGATCTGTGGTCGCTCGGCTCCCCAGAATGAGCGAGATCGCCTCTAAGACGATCGACTTGCCCGCACCTGTCTCGCCCGAAAGAATATTCAGCCCGGATTGAAATGGAATTTCAGCGTAGTCAATGACTGCGACATTTCTAATGATGATGTTCTCAAGCATGGCCATCCCCTTCTCGGACTGGGTCTAATCTTTTGGATCGAGAGAATCCCGACGCGGGCCCGAAATCAAGGGATTCGAGCGATCGAGGAGCTCAGCGTCATGCTAAAAATGAGCCGTTGTTCTAATCTCGGAGGCCGAACTTCAACTTCTCCCGGAGGAGACCAAAATAGTCGCGTCCGGTCGCTGAAACCAGCTTGAGAGAATGCTTTCGGTAGCGGTGGATGATGACTTCGTCGTCTTCCTTCAAATCAACTGCGTCCTGACCGTCCAAAGTCAGCAGAACATGGCCTGGCCGATGAGTGAGTGTCAGGCGGATTTCGGCCCGGTCTGGAATAACCAGTGGGCGCTGTGTCAAAGAGTGGGGACAGATCGGCGCCAGAATTAAAGCTGGAACAGACGGCTCTAAGATAGGGCCGCCAGCTGCCAACGAGTAGGCGGTCGATCCCGTCGGGGTACTCACGATGAGTCCGTCGGCACGGACGGTATTAGCCAAAGTCCCGTCGATTGTGATTCGAATTCCAATGATGCGGGCAATAGCGCCTTTTGAAATGACGGCGTCGTTGACGACCGGCCCCTGAAAGACCGTTTTGCCTTTTCGTTTCACAGTAACTTCGAGGAGGGTCCGCTCGCTGATGACGGGAGGAGTGCCATCGAGCAAGGCTTGGAGGGACGAAATCGCTTCACTTCGCTTGATTTCCGTTAGGAACCCTAGGGTTCCCATGTTGATTCCCATAACTGGCACGCTTCGCTTCCGCATGAGGCGAGCAACGCTGAGGTAAGTGCCGTCTCCACCCAGCACCACGATGAAGTCGGCGATATCGACCATCTTTTGCTTTTCAACGATCTGGATCTGGGTCTGTCGCCCTTTCGCTAGGCTCCCCAGTGCCATCGCAACCGTACGACTTTCGGTTGCGAAGATGATCTTGCAACCTTTTGGACCGTGTTCGAGCAAGTGTTGAGCGATCTCAAGGGCAAGTGCCGATGCTTCGGGCTGATGGTGCTTGATCACGAGGCCGACCCGTTTAAATGAGAGCTTCTTCATCAGGGACATTATCCCAGTAAAAGGGTGATCGCGCTTTAGGAAAGTTTTCCCTAGCCGTCAAAAGAAGGACAGTTTTTATGGGCCTTGAGTGTTCCGGATGAAGAAGGCTAATTTCAGCGGCAGAGAAAGGGACCTGGGGAATGATGCGACGAGGGCTTCAAAAATGGCTGTTTGGGTGTGTTTTTTTAGTTTGCCTGGATCCCGTTTACGCAGCCGAAGTACGAGTTGCGGTGGCGTCCAATTTCCTCAATCCACTTCAAGAAATCGTAAAGAGTTATCAGGTTCGAACCGGGAATACTGTGCGTGTTTCGTCCGGGTCGAGCGGTAAGTTTTTTGCCCAGATTCGCGCAGGTGCTCCCTTTCATGTTCTCCTTTCTGCGGATCAAGACATTCCCCTCAAACTAGAAAACGAGGGGTTAGCCATTCGCGGGTCTCGTTTCACTTATGGCCTGGGGGGACTAGCCCTCTGGTCACGTAGGCCTGAAGCTTTCACCCCTAGTGCGCAAGCTCTCAGTAGTGCAGATTTCAGAAAAATAGCGGTGGCGAATCCTAAGCTTGCTCCCTACGGGAGAGCAGCCGTCGAGGTGATGTCGAATTTGGGGGTCGCCGATCGACTAAAAGAGAAGATCGTTGAAGGTGAGAATATTTCTCAAACGTTTCAGTTCGTGGCGACAGGCGGAGCAGAACTTGGATTCGTCGCATTGTCGCAGGTGATTTCTTTCAAGATCCCGCGAGAATCCTACTGGATTGTTTCGCCAAATCTTTACTCTCCCATTCGACAGGACGCCATTCTTCTTAATTCCGGAAAAGGTGTTGATGCGGCTGAGGTTTTCTTGAGTTATCTGAAGTCGGATGAAGTCCGGGCGATGATCCTGTCATACGGATATGGAACTTGAGGCGATGGTGCTCCGGCTGTCTGCAGCAGATATCGAGGCCTTGCTCGTCACTGCAAAGCTCGCGCTCCTTTCTACGGTAATCTTACTTTTACTCAGCACTCCGCTGGCGTGGTGGCTTGCCACCACTCGGTCTCGCCTCAGGGCACCTCTGTCAGCCATTCTATCGCTCCCCTTAATACTGCCACCCACAGTAATTGGTTTTTACCTGCTGTTCTTCATGGGGCCCGATGGTTTTCTGGGCGAACTCCTTTCTCAAGCGGGAATGTCTCCTTTGGTTTTTACATTTTCCGGCCTGGTTGTTGGGTCTGTGATCTATTCCTTACCCTTTGTAGTTCAACCGATTCAGACGTCGATGGAGTCTATTGGGATTCGTCCGCTTGAAGTGGCGGCAACCCTCCGTGCGGGCCCATGGGACACGTTTGTGTCCGTCGTCTTGCCCATGGCGGTGCCAGGACTCATTCGGGCTGCAGTCATAGGGTTTGCCCATACGGTCGGGGAGTTTGGTGTCGTTTTGATGATTGGTGGAAATATTCCTGGCCAGACTCGTGTTATATCTGTTCAGCTCTATGAGCACGTAGAGTCCTTAGAATACGGACAGGCTCACAGTCTCGCGGCATTGCTTCTGGTTTTTTCATTCATATCACTCTTGGTCCTTGCATGGGTTTCCCCTCGTCGGAGCCTTTCACGATGATGAACTTAGAGGATTGTCTTCGGATTCGGCTCGAGGGCGCATATCCTTCGTTCTCAC
>CANMSW010000048.1 GCA_947500275.1 Bacteriovoracaceae bacterium
GGAGGGATTGCCGAGAAGCATCCTTATTTTCTATGAACCAAACACTTGAATCTGGACCGATGGAGCTTCACCATCCCGACATGAAAAACCTGGTGTTGAATCGAAAGAACAACAGTAACGCGCTCTCAATCCTGCTGAGTTTGATTTCGGCTTCTCTGCTCACGCCGTCGTCTTATGCAAGCCCGCTGAATTTCCACGCAGACGACTCCGACCTCAGCGGTGAAAGATTGGGCCGCGGAGTATTCACCGCGCCCTCTCTTCAGCTCAAACCAGACGAGACGACTCGGAATCCGATTACTTCGGGGGTCGAGGTCTCGGTCCAGCTTTTAAGAAAAGACGGATCAAAGGTACCCGTTTCTGGCCTTCTGTTTTATTCGGGTAATTTCGAACTGCGGACGGATTCCGAAGGAAATGCGCGTCTCCCCGAGTGTGCGCCTCGATCCCAATTTCGCCTCACGGCCGAACTCAAGGATTCGCACTTCCAAGTCGGGGAGGGTTCCTCGACTTACCGGATGACGACTTCAGTCGACTGTGGAGTCCGCCTTGAGCTCACTTTCCGAGAGGAAAGCGACGGCGGTCAGCCCCTGGGGATCTGGCGCGTGGCATCGAAAGCCAAAGCCCGTTTGGCAGAGGCCATTGGTCTCCAGTTTTGGTCGAACCCCATCGAGTTCGTCTGGCCCGCAAACGGCGACTATTATTCCTTCGGCACCGTGCACCTCACCCGTGGCGACCATTGGGATGTCGTCGGCCATGAAATGGGACACGGAATTTATGACCTCGGGAAACTCGGAGCATTCGGAGGGGGGTCCCATAAGATCGATGAATGCTATTCGGAGGCTCTCGCACTTTCGGAGGGGTGGGCCTCCTACTTCTCGGCCTGGGTGAACGTGGACCTGACTGATTCGGATGCAAAGTTCGAATTCATGGTTCCCCGTCGAGCCCCCCTTCGCTTTGAAACCATTCCGGGTGATGTTTGCAACGGACCCACGAACGAGTGGCGGGTGACTGGTTTTCTGTGGGATTTGGTCGACTTCAGCACGGATAATGAAGCGTCGGAAGAGCCGTTCTCCCGCCTCTGGCGGGCCTTGCAAGGCAGTCGAACCTCCGGGGCACGCTCTGCTTCGAGACTTTTCGAGAGTGCCGGCATCCCACGCTCAGTTCTCGATCTTGTTTGGGATCTGAACTTCAGAACACCTCGCTAATCGGAAAGAATGAGCTTACGAAGTGGTAAACTAGAGTTTTCAAATCCGAATTAGTCGTCTATCTTTCCATCATAGCGACGAGAATTTCTGAAATTTTGAGGAGAACTGGAACCATGATTTTCAACCGTAAAAACAAACTGATCCAGGGCATCGCAGCTCTTATGTTGGTCATTGCTTTCGCCGGAGCAGGTTGCTCGAAGAAGCAAAAGAGCGACGAAGGTGCGGACGCCGCTGCCGATGCAAACCTCTTGGGCGACTCCGACTCCGGAAAAGCTGGCGGATTGCAAACCATCAACTTCCCTTACGATGCTTTCGCTCTCACCAGCGAAGCAAAGGCAAAGTTGAAAGCCAATGCTGACCTTCTGAAAGATAAAGTCGCAGTAAAAGTTCAAATTGAAGGACATTGCGACCAACGCGGTGGCATCCAGTACAACATCGCTCTGGGCGAAAAGCGTGCAAACGCTGTGAAAAGCTACCTCGAAGAGCTCGGCATCGCTGCCGATCGTATTTCGACGATCAGCTACGGCAAAGAGCGTTTGCTCGATGCGCGTGAAACCGAAGATGCGTACGCGAAAAATCGCCGTGCGAACTTCGTGATCACGGCTCGCTAAGCAAACGGTTAAGAACCTGAAGTGAGCGCCAAGAAATTGGCTTCATTTCGGCTAAAATCAGTTGAGGCGATATCTTCCGGAACCTTCCGATGAGATATCGCCTCATTCTTTTTGGGTGACCCCAATCACGCCTCTGGAGAACTCACGTACTTCAGTTCACACTAAAAAGTATGAATCTGGGAAGCACTCGACCGTTCCTCCTCCTCGCTTTTCTTACGTTCATTTTGGAAGGATGCACCATTCTCGCCATTCGTCCTGTCCAACCTATGGCAGACGCTGCTGCGGCGATTCGGGCCGCGCAGGAGGTCGGAGCAGCTACGCGCACCCCTACCTCCACTGAGCTTTACAGAAAGGCAAACGACTGGTTCGAGCGCGCGAAGACTGACTTTCGCCTGAAGAACTTCAACTTGGCGGAGCAAGCTGCGAACCGCGCGCGGGTCTATGCGGAGTCCGCAGAATTCGAGTCGCTGCGCTCAGGCGGAAAACGCGCCAACGCTGGATCGGGTCCAAGCGAGGCTGAGGTCGTTCAAGACCCCATGTCGACCCCGTCCTTTACGTCGGGACCGCGGCCTAGCGGAGACTCGACTCCCCAGGACTCAGCCGAAAACCCGTTTTCGCCGGAATCTAGCCCAGCGAATGAGAAGCTCGCGCCCCCCACCCTCTAGAGGCGGATTGAAATTCAATCGCAGCCCAGGATTTTTTTCTGGTGACGCAGCGAACCGAGGAGCCACGACCGAGCCTGATCAAACCCCCGGCCAATGGATCTCGCCTCTTCGGCGTCCTTGTTCCTGCGATTGGGCAGTGTCATGATTGAACTCATATGAAGGCACCGAAAATCTCTCTTCCCCGAAAATCTGTCGTAAAATTTGTGATCCTGGCCCTGGCAGTCGCTTCAACAAGTTCTGCCTGCCTCACCACGCGGTCCCAGCTCAAAAAGACAGGTATCGACGGGGATGATCCGGTGGGGGCTACCCAACCTGCCGAAGTGAGCGATGTCGAACCGAAGGGCAACTACGCCCTTGATGAAATTAAAGGCGAGATTACTCGCCTCAACGGAAGGATCGAAGACTTAGAACGGGCCCGAGGAACGGAAGCGGACCAAGCGCTTTCCGAGAAAAAGAAACAAGAAGTCTTTGATCAAATGGAGCGAAGAATCACTGAGCTCGAAACCGCTCAGGTGGAACTGATTGAGCAACTCAAAGCTGTTCAAGGAGCCGCCCAATCGAGAACCGCAGCCAACTCAGCGAGCCAGGTCGACGAAGCGCGCACCAAGATCAGCCAAGGCGACCGCGAATCAGCAATCACGCTGCTTGATCAATACCTTTCAACTCCGAAAGCGTCGCGCTCAGAAGAGGCCACGTTTCTCCGCGGAGAAGCCCATTACGACCTGAAGCAATATCGCAAAGCCATTGCTGACTACGGCCAATTCACGGAGAAATTCACCAAATCGAAACTCATGCCGAAAGTGCTCTACAAGCTTGGGCTTTCCTTCCGCGCGATCAACAGCAAGGAAGACGCGACTGTGTTTTTGCAAGAACTCGTCGATAAACACCCAAGTTCAGCCGAAGCCAAAAAAGCGCGCGCACTCTTAGGGCGACAACGCTAAACGACGTACTTCTAAAGAGGATTAAGCCCATGTCGAAATGGATGTCGACTTGGACTGCACGGCCATTAGGCGCTGTCGCGGTCATCGCTTTGCTTCAGACCGGATTGATCTTCTCGGGACCTCGGAAAGGAGAGGCCGCCACGATCGTCTATTCGAACGATGTCTTAGGTGAGCTCGAGCCTTGCGGTTGCAGAAACAACCCCACCGGGGGGCTTCTTCGAAAAGCCGCTCTGTTGGAGTCACTTAAGAAAGACCCCGAAAAAGGCCCCTTGCTCCAGCTGGATGCAGGAGACTTGCTTTTCGATTCCGAGATCATTCCCGACGCACTCCAGCCGCAGGCTGAAGTTCAGGCCCGCGCGCTGCTTCAGGCCCACGAATCCCTCGGCCAGGACGCCTTCGTTCCGGGCGAGAAAGATTTTGCACTGGGGACCCGGAAACTTCGCGCGCTCCTGAAAGCGGCACATTTTCGTGCTCTCGCCGCAAATCTAGTCGATCGGAAAACCGGTAAAGCCATCTTCCCCGCATCGCATGTTTTCCGATTAGGGAAACTCAAAGTTGCCGTAATCGGAATCGTCGGGAGCGGCCTCCGCTGGCCGCAGGACGTCCGCGTGACCTCCGAAGCCGAGGCTCTCAAACGCGAGATCAGGAACGTGCAATCCAAGAAGCCTCATTTGATCGTTGCCCTCACGCATCAAGGACTCGATCAAGACCGCGCTCTCGTGAAAGCCGTTCGAGGCGTCGACGTGGTGATCGGAGCTCACACGCAGAGTTTTCTCCAAAAGCCCGAAAAAGAAACTCACTCTGACCGCGAGACTTTGATCTTGCAGTCTTCGTTTCGCAATCAATGGATCGGAGTGCTTCCTCTCGACCCTAAAACCGGGAAAGCGAGGGAGGCCGATCATCAACTCATATCACTTGATACTTCTTTTGAGCCGGAAGGCGACCCCTCCGGAATACGAGCAAGAATTTCAAAATTTAAGGAAGAGGTTGCCCAAGTTAACCGAGCTCAAGCGAACAACCAGGGGGCGACCAAACTCAGTGCCGAGCAAAAAGAAGCCGTGCAGAGTCATCAAACTTTTCCAAAGTGCGCGGAATGCCATCTGAAGCAATTCGACTTCTGGCGGAAGACGCCCCACGGAAAGTCCTATATCGCCTTGCTGGATCAGAAGCAGGCCGAGAACCAATCCTGTATCGGGTGCCACAGCGTCGGTTTTCAGAAGCCGTCCGGATGGAATCAGCTCTCTCATCCAGCCGAACTCCAACCCAAGACGGAGTCGACCGATGGAAAAACCTCGCAGCCGGCTCCCCTTCTAGCCTTAGATCCTGAAGGACTTCGTCCCTACCTAGAGTCCCTTCACGAGGAATCGAGCCTAAAATCTCAAGTGCGCCTTGCGCCGATTGCGCCCGAAAAAATCCAGCTTCTTGAGGCCACCCGCCGCCTGTCTCGAGTTTGGGTCAATGTCCAATGCGAGAGTTGCCATGGACCTGCAGGGGAGCACCCCTTTGGAAGTGCGCCCTACCCAAAAGCAGTGGCACAAGTAACCTGTCTAAAATGTCATTCGCAGGAACGGGCTCCCCAGTGGTACGGGAAGAACGGCCAAGTGGATGAAGGACGATGGACCGAAAGCCTGAAGAAAATGGGCTGCCCGGCTGGTTCGCTCAACGAAGAAGACTTGGAATAGACCTAAAGAGTAAGGAACCCGAATTTTATGGCCGCCTTCGCGCAGTCGACGCTGATCTCACCTCAGAACCCGATCCTCCTGGGGATCGAGTCTTCGTGCGATGAATGTAGCGCTTCGGTCGTGCGGCTTGTTCCGGGTGACGGGACCCGTCCTCGAGCGGAAGTGCTCGGCCTTGCGACTTATTCTCAAATCTCGATTCATCAACCGTACGGCGGCGTGGTTCCAGAAATTGCGTCACGCAACCACCTCGAAACCATCAATGCGATGATCAACGAAGCCTTAAGCCAGGCGGGGCACCCTCATCTGGATGCGATCGCAGTGACCAATCGTCCAGGCTTGGTCGGCGCTCTTCTCGTGGGGGTGAGTGCGGCAAAAGCACTCGCTTATGCACTCGATAAACCCTTGGTTCCGGTTCATCACCTTGAGGGACACGCGGCGAGCTTATATCTCACCGAGCCTCACGTTGGGACCCAGGCCCCTGATGTACGCCTTCCCCTTCTGCTCGCGATCGTCTCAGGCGGGCATACGAATCTCCATGTTGTTCAAGAGAGCCCTCTTCATTGGCCCGAAGGCTTTCTCGCAAAGAGCCGAATTGGGCAGTCCATTGATGATGCCGCTGGCGAGGCCTTCGACAAAACCGCAAAGATCCTGGGGTTCCCCTATCCAGGAGGAGTTTGGATTGATCGAACCGCACAGGAAAAAAAAGGGGACCCGAACGCTTTTGATTTCCCTCGCGCACTCCCCCGAAAAGACAGTTTCGATTTTTCATTCAGCGGTCTAAAAACGGCGGTGGCCATTCAGACTGAAAAACTGCGGCGGGCGGATCAACTCGAGGAGCGCATCGGAGACCTCTGCGCGTCCATTCAGGAAGCGATAGTCGACCAGCTTGCCGGAAAAATTGAACGCGCAGTCAAGCTCCACGGCTGCAAACAAGTCGCAATCGTCGGCGGAGTGGCAGCGAATTCGCGGCTTCGGTCGCGGATGGAAGAAAACTGGAAAAAAATCGGCTGTGAAGCTCCCCCCCTTTACCCAAATCTCGCCTGGTGCACTGACAACGCGGCAATGATCGCATCGGCCGGTGCATTTCGATATCATCAAGGACACTTCCTCCAAGGGGAAGCGCGTCTCACATTAAACGCCCTAGCTCACATGGAAGCGTGAAACTCAATGACACCACGAAATAACGGCAGTTCTTCAAGACGCCCTCAAAGAAATGAACTGCGCACGGGCGGCGATCGCAAACGCCACTCCCTGGGACAGCATTTTCTTCGAGACACCGTTTTGGCAGAAAAGATTGCTCGGCGCGGAGCGGAACTCGCGAGTGAACTTGGCTGTGCCGCACTCTTAGAAGTGGGCCCCGGAGACGGCGCGCTCACGGAGCCACTGATTCAGGCCCTTCGGGATACCTTTCCCGTTGGGAAATATCCTCGCATCATCCTCTCGGAAGCAGACCGAAAAATCGCAGCCTATTGGGCTGAGAGACGTGGGTCGGGTTTCGGTCGCGAGTTCAGTCTCCGAGTCTGTGAAGGCGATTTCATGAATCTTCCCGAGGAAATCTTCCTCGCGAAAGCCCCCTTAGCCGTCGTCTCGAACCTCCCGTATTCTTCCGGGACCGCGATTGCCGTTCGACTTCTCGCTCACATCGGACAAGTCCCTTTCCTCCTCCTTATGTTTCAGGCCGAAGTTGCACGACGCTTCCGAGCCGAACCGAACTCAGACGATTGGGGCAGCCTTTCGATTTGGACGCAAAACCAATGGGAAGTAGAAAAGTTCGCCTTCGTCCCGCCAGGGGCGTTTAACCCACCGCCAAAAGTGGACTCTGAGGTGGTGCTCTTCAGACCCCGAAAAGAACCTAGAATTCCGCTGAAGACCCCAGCCGAATACCGCCTTTTTGACCAGCTCTTGAAAGTGGCCTTCGCCCACCGTCGTAAAATGCTGAGGTCGGGCCTTCCAAGCCAAGGACCCTGGAAAGAGGCTCTTGAGAGAGCCGGAATCGACGGAACTCTTCGATCGGAAGCTCTTGATTGGAATCAGTGGGGAAAATGGTGGACGGCACTCCGGGAAATCCGCGAAAACGAAGCGGATGGCTGAACTCAAAAATCCGACCCTTACTCGTTTCAAGCGCAAAACACCCTTTTGTCGAAGGCCAACTTTGGCCAAGCTTTCTGGGGCTTTGGGTTTAGCACACGTTCTGATGCTCCCGGCAGCAGAGGCGAACATCGGTGAACTCTTAGGCTTCACGTCAAGAGCCTCATCCCTGGCCGGGGCCACTGTCGCCTGGGGTGGGGACGGAAGTCGCGCTTGGACGAATCCGGCGTCTCTCGCCGGAGACGACTCTAAGCGGCTTCGCTTTAGCTGGACCGTTTTAGGTGCGCAACCGAGCTTCCTGCCGATTGAGAACGTCGTAGTCGAAAACGAATACGTCTCGGACAAAGTAACAACCGCCGATGTCGACCTCGATTACCGCACAACCCTAGGCCAAGCAGTGGGCCTCGAGTATATCATCGCGCCGTCCCTAGGAAACCTGACCCTTGGAGTGGTCGGTTTTCTCCCGCTTGAGCAAGTGACCTACCTCGACACGGGCGAAGCCTTTGTCCCCGAGTACGTCCTCTACCGCGCCCGCACTCAAAGACCGCAGGTTGAGTTTGGGCTCGGCTGGTCCCCGACGCCATCCTTTCAAGTGGGCGCTGGCGCACACCTCGGATTCGCACTGACCGGCTACGCTTCGGTCTTTCTTCAGACGGATGAGACGAGGCCATCGTCGATGCGCATTTCGGCCTCGATGAAGCCAAAAGTCGCGCCCCAATTTGGATTTCAATACCGCTCCCCGGATGAAGCGGTCCCTGGTTCGGCACTCGGGCCCCAATTTACAGCGGCCGGGGTAGTCCGCCTTCCCCTCGATTCGGGCGTCTCGATGAACCTGAATACGGGTGCCCAAGTTTTCGGGAGTTTCGCCGGAGTCGATCTCGAGTTTGATGCCCTCTCGTCACTCTACTACGATCCCCTATCCGTTGAGTTGGGGTTTTCGTGGCGCTACTCGGACCGAGCCCGAATTTTGGTTCAGGCAGACTGGCAAGACTGGCGAAACTTTAACGCACCGACTTTGGACATTCAGGACCCATCGGGCGCCTGCCAATCAAGTGACCCGGCAGAAGATTGCGGCCTTCCGATCAGTGGAAGCGCAAACCCCACGCAAGAGCTGAACGCGATCCTGATTCCTCGCATCGGACATGAATGGCAAGCGTCGGACCAGTTCACGCTTCGAATTGGTTATTCTCAGCGCCCCAGCATCTACAAGAACACCCCCAATGGAGCGGGCAATCTTTTAGATCCCTCACAAGATATTTTCACTGCCGGGATCGGTTGGAACTTCGATGGTTTCCTTAACTTCGACGTCCCTTGTACGGTGGACTTCTCGCTCACGTATCACTCACTTCGGACGCAAACGATTGAGAAAACCGAGGGAAATGAGTTGGACGAGGGTTCAGGCGATATCAAAGTGGGTGCCCCAGGTTATCAAGCCGGTGGTAACATTTTAGGTGGGGGACTGACCCTCAGCCTCGCGTTTTAGTCGGTAGCCGTTCGACCAGGGGAGCATCATCATGAAAGCAAAACCGCAACTTCCTCGAGTTTCATCACTCATTCGAAGCTACTTTTTCTCAGGAATGCTAGTCGTGCTCCCTTTAGGAGTCATCGCCTGGATTTCCGCCTCCGTGCTCCAAACCCTTTGGATGCTTCCGCACATTCTTCCGGAGTCCTGGCGCCCGGAGTATTGGATTACGGATCCAAACTTGGCTGAACTCGTGAACGCCGGAATCGTCTTCCTGCTCGCTTTGTTGCTGGTCCTTCTCATTTCTCTTCTAGGTTGGATCTCGACCCAATATTTGGGAAAAAAGATTCTCGATTCGATCGGGCATCTTATTCAGCGTATTCCCGTTTTGCGCAGTGTTTATAGCGCCCTCGATCAACTCCTTCGAACCTTCACCTCGGGGAGCGGACAGCAATTCAACCGAGTCGTTTATCTCGAGTACCCCCGAAAAGGAGTCTGGACTCTCGCTTTCGTTACCGGTCCAGCAAAAGGACCCGCCGCACCGGAACAGCACCTGAATGTCTATGTTCCGACGACGCCCAATCCGACTTCAGGCTTTCACCTCATTGTTTCGGAGTCCGACGTGCGTGACTCAGAAATGAGTGTCGAAGAAGCCTTCAGAACGATTCTCTCGTTGGGAATTGCGCAGCCGGGCACCCCCATTGACTCGTCAACTCCAGTGACTAAGGACTAAGGGATGGCCAACGCTAAACAAGGAGATTCACGAGCCGCTGCCGAGAAGCTGATCGCTACGAATCCTATTGCCCGTCAGAACTTCTTTATCGAAGAAGTTCTCGAGGCAGGGATCGCTTTGACCGGTACCGAGATCAAAAGTATCCGCGCGCAATCTCCCAACCTCAGAGATTCGTTCGTGGAAATCCGTGCCCAAGGGTCAAGACTCGAAGCTTGGCTGATGAATATGCATATCTCCCCTTATTCTCACGGGAACATTTGGAACCACGAGCCACTTCGCAAACGGAAGCTGCTCCTCCATGCCCATCAAATTGAGCGCCTTTTCGGGGATACCACTCGCAAAGGCTACACTTTGGTCCCGACTCGGATGTATTTCAAAAAAGGCCGGGCCAAGGTTGAGATCGGGTTGGCGAAGGGAAAGACCAAGGGCGATCGTCGGGAAGACCTGAAAAGGAAAACGGATGAACGCGAGATGGAGAAAGCGCTTCGCCATCGTCGCAGCTGACTTGAGTGTATCCACTAATCGCGGTTACACTTTGGGCCTATGCCCTTCATCTTAGGAAAGACCGTCAGCGAAACTTACGCAGAGCGAATCCGCCTTACTCCGAATGCTATCGGCTATCGCTATAAGCCGACCTACCCCGAGGCTGGTGCCGTAGGTCGTTGGAAGAAAGTAACTTTCCGCGAATTCGACTCAGAATGTCGGCTTGTTTCTTACGGGCTAAGAGCAATCGGCCTAGAGAAGGGAGACCGCAGCGTTATTCTCTCGAACACGCGCTTCGAGTGGACTTTAACCGACATCGCGACGTTGGGAGCAGGCGGCATTACCGTCCCCATTTACGCGTCAAACACTCCGCCAGACTGCGCCTATATTTTAGGACATTGTGAAGCGAAATTCGCCTTTGTCGAGGATGCGAAGCAGCTTGAGAAAGTCCTTTCCAAAAAAGCGGAGCTCCCGAACCTCAAAAAAATCATTGTCTTCGAACCCAGCGCTCTTCGGGCAGCTGCGGGTCGTGACGACGTCATTTCATTACACGCCCTGAAGGATTTAGGCCGAAGAGAAGAGGCTCGGGATCCTACCCTTTTTGACCGCACCCTTCGCGAAGCGAAGCCTGATGACATCATGACCATCTGTTATACGTCGGGAACAACAGGCGTCCCCAAGGGGGTCATGCTCACTCAAGACAATGCCCTCAGTGTTCTTGAGGACTGCGAACGAGTCTTAAAAAAGCATGCTCGGCCGGAGTCAGAAATTACAGTCACCTTCCTCCCCTACTCCCATATCATCGGCAAACTCGAATCGCTGGCCGTGTTTGTCTTCGGTTGGCAGTCCTGCTTTGCAGAAAACCTCGATCTTCTGATGACGAATATCGGAGAGATTCGCCCGACGGTGATGTTCGCAGTGCCTCGAATCTTTGAAAAGGCTCGCGCAAGGCTCGAGGCCATGGTGGAGCAAGGCCCGCTAGCCAAGCGCAACCTCTTCCGTTGGGCGATGGGCGTTGGTCGTCGCTATCAGACTGCCGTTTGGGAAAAACGGATTCCCCCCATCGCAGATGTTGTTCAGTACCAAATTGCCAAGAAGCTCGTATTCTCCAAAATCGCGGATCGGTTTGGGGGACGCTTGCAGTTCGCTCTCTGTGGGGGTGCTCCACTCCCTCGCGAGATCGGCGAATACTTTGGCATCTGCGGAATTCTAGTCCTCGAGGGCTACGGCCTCACAGAAACCAGCGCTCCAGTTGCATTGATGACCCCCGACGATGTGCGCTTTGGCTGGGTCGGTAAGCCCCTCCCGGAAGTGGCCATTAAAATCGGTGAAGACGGCGAGGTTCTCGTTAAGTCCCGGAAAGTTTTTAAAGGGTATTACAAAAACCCAGAGGCGACTTCCGAAGCGATCCAAGATGGCTGGTTCCACACCGGAGACATCGGCGAAATTAACGCGGACGGATTCCTTCGCATCACGGACCGTAAAAAAGACCTCATCATTACGA
>CANMSW010000049.1 GCA_947500275.1 Bacteriovoracaceae bacterium
ATGGATGCTGGGATTTTGAGCCCGCTCTCGAGGACTTGGTTCGAGAGCAATGCGACTCTTTTCTCAGCGAGCTCGTATGTATGAAAAAGGCGCGCTCTCTTCATGAGCCATTGATCGAGCGGCTTATCATTTCCAGAATCGGCACGTGTGAGCTGAAAACTAGATGAATGCGATAGAATTCGCTCTAGGAAGAGCGTCCTGGCGCGCACAAGCTCGATGAGGTCGGCGACAAGGTGTTCTGTTCGCTGGGGTCGCATAACTATATTCCTTTGATCCCAATTGGTTTATTGGTCCCGCTAGTTACGACCGTTTGTTTTTGGGGGGCCGCTGGTAATTGTTGAGTAGTTGCACTTGTGGCGACCTGTTGCGGCTTTTGATCGCTCTGGCTCACACTAATATCAGTAGCACTCATTCCTTTCGCTTGGGCTCTTTGAACCTCGGCAACGGCGACTTTCCACGCCGAAAGGAGGGTCTCAAGACTTTTTAATACACCTTCGAGTGGCTCTTTAGTGTTATTTAGGTTCGCCTTTAGAAGTTGCTCCGACATGAAACCGTAGAGGCGCTCCAGATCGCGGGCGACTTGACCGCCAATATCGAAGTTTAACGTATTCAGTAACTCATTCACAATATCGTGAGTCTTGACGATGGCCTGACCTTTGCCCGCAATGTCGTTTTGATCAATGCAGTTGATCGCTTTTTTTACGTTACGAATAGCCGCCTCATACAGCATGATAAGAATTTGGCCTGGATGAGCAGTTTTTACAGCCATTTGCTTGTATTGATTGGCGCCGTTCATTTTCGTTTCTCCTTCAGAATCGAACTCCGGTGTTCGCGTTCAAACGTCCAAGTTATCATCTCTTAGCCACCCATCAGCTGTTGAAGCATGTTTCCTCCGCCTCCGCCCATCGTCGAGGATAGGTAGGCGGACTGCTGCTGAAGTGCGTTCAGAGATCCTTGCAAGCGGGCGAACTGGTCGGTCAGTTGTTGCTGCTTCTGCTGGAGACGCATCTCTTTGCTTGCGATTTGTTCGTCGATTTGTTTGATCCGCGTCCTGAAGCCGTTTTCCCTCATGCTGAGGATGCCGTCGCCAGGTCGTGTGTATCCTTCGAGGACCTTTCGCATCTGAATAGCGAATCCCCGAGGGCCAGTTATGGCCTCTGATATGCCATCGAAGTCGTCTTGCAGTAGCTTGGTGAACTTCTCTTCTTTAAAGTCGAGCGAACCCGTTTTGCTGAATTCGACTCCCAATTGGTTCATGTGTATGAAGCGGAATCCGCCCGATTCAGGATCTCCGACCGGGAAGCCTTCATGCATCATGTTTCGAATTCTATATTCGACCTGCTGTAAGCCCGAGTCGCCTGCAAAGGTGGACTTAGTGTCGGATTTTTCATCGACCTGGTTTTGTTTATTGATGAAATCGAGGATCCCGTTCAGTTGTTCGACGAGACCTTTCACTTTGCCAGCTATCTTTTGGTAATCCTCGGTAATGGTCATCGTGAAGGGCTTGTCTGGCGCAGCACTTTTAAGTTGAACGTTAACTCCTTTGAGGAAGTCTTTGACTGAATTTCCATCAGTTTCGACTTCGAATCCGTCGATCGCGACTAATGCATTCTGCGACTCGCTGTTGTTATCGACGTAAAACTCGTCGTTTCCGTCCATCAGGTAAAACTCAGGAATATCGGCGGTCCCGAGCACCCCTTCTTTTTTTGCTGATAGGACAAGGCGCCATGGTTTTTCTGGATCGGTGACATCTTGTACGACCGTAGCGCGAACGACGGAGTCGGGCTCACTGTTAATGAGAGATGCGACACCTTGTAGGCTTCCGTTGGATGAGTCGACGAATATATCTTTTGTTGTTCCATCTGCCACTTGAGCAACGATGAAGCCGGTCCCCAATACATTCTCCTTAGGGGAGCTGAAAGCATTAGAAACGACGCTTGAGCGTTTCGCGAGCTGATTGACTGCGAGTTCCCAGCTTCCCGGTTCTGCGACGTCCTTGTCGACCGTGACGTTTATCAGGTTGGAGCCGTCACCGAGTTCGACTTTGAGCTCTCGGAATTTTCTGAAGCTGGAGAATTCTTGGAGGGTGCGATCTAGCCCGGAGAACTTACCTTTGAACTCTCCAAAGAGTTTCATCCGCGCGTCTTCACGACCCTTGCGCGTCTCGAGGGACTTAATAGGCTGACGCTCGGCTTCGATGATAGCCTTGAGCGCCTGCTTGAACTGGCCCCCACCCATGGGGTCGAAACGCAAACCCACAGCGTCCGTCCTCCTGACAATTAAGAGGCTTCCTGCTTCCTGCCGGGAGCCTTTCTCCTTCTCAGTATGACACTCGAATGTGAGGCTTCCAATCGGCAGAATATGCCGCTGTCACTCTGCGGTTTCGGAACCTGTCAGGAGTTTGACGTTTGCGGGGCGAGCGATGCTTTTCAGCGTGCTAAAGTGATCTTTCCGCCATGGACTTCAAGGATTTGGAGCTTTCTTTTCCATCCCCCTGCTTCATCGGAGCTTATTTTCCCAGCCGCTCCCGAAAACTCACCTATGTTGTGGAGTCGGTCACGGATCTCGGCTCGGCGCACTCCGTCTGGGAGGCCTTTGAGTACATTCTTTAAAATCGAAGCCGCGTCATGTGCAATAGCATCGAGAGCTTGGGGCTCTTGGTTAAAAGTGGCCCGGTAGTCCGTACGAAACTTTGAGGACGCGAGCGATCCGGATTCCGGAGAGTCAGAATGGTAGAACACATCTGGAAACGCGGCGCCTTCGGCCTGGCCCTGTGCCCGGGCGACAAGTTCTGGCGAGTTCCAAGTGGCTGATCCCAGAAACTTGATCCCCTCCATGTCACGGTATGCAAAGGTTGGAATGATCTGGGCGGCTACCCTAGGTTCGTCCGCGATGAAGACTACTTCAAAATCGGTGATGGGCGGAAGCGAGTAGTATTTCTCCGTCTTCATGTTTCTCTTAGTGATATTAAGCTGAGAACGCTGGCGCTCCAGATCAGCTATTTCGCGGCGCCGCGCCTCTGGCCATGAGAGACCACCTAATTTTTCGATCACATTCCGGAAGTCCGTTTCACCAGGTGTATAAGACTCTATTCCACGAACTTCGCCGCCCTGCTTCTCTACCGCGTCCCAGAACAGTCGCGCATATTCTTCCCCAAATCGGTCACGAGGATGAAGGATCGCGAAACGTTTTAGTTTAAGGTCCGTCATTGCATATCGAACAATTTCGCTGGTCTGGCTCTCGGCAGTCAGTCCCCCGTTGAACGCCCAAACGGCGTCATTGGCCGGTTGTTGTGAAAGGGTGAGCAGAGGAACTCCGAGCGCGTCTGCTTTCTTGCCCAGCGACTCAATTCCACGACTAGAAAGGGGTCCAATAATCGCCGAAACTCCTCGTTCCTCCGAAAGCTTACGGATTCCTTCTAGTGCTGTAGCTTCGTCCTCGCCTGAGTCCTCGACCACGAGGGTCCAATTTTCACTCTCGCGTTGTAGGGTGGACTTCTTTGGAGGAACCCCTCCTAGGTCGTCGCCCGGTTTGTAGATCTCTAGCGCCAATTGCAAGGCTTGAAGGGCTTTCTTTCCGTACTTGGAGAGTTTTCCCGTCAGGGGGAGAAGGGCCCCGATTTTTCTCGGCGTAACGGCGGTTGCTCCGTCGTTCCCACGGAGAGCGAGCCGTGCGTCCCCCGCATGGGGTGAGTTTGGAAATTTCGATATCAGCTTTTCAAGCTGCGCTCGGCCTTGTTCCAAGTTTCCGAGCGTGCGTTCAATCTCGGCCGCCCTCCAAAGAAGTTCGTCGCCAAGTTTCGAGAGCACGAAATCTTCGCTCAGAGCGGACAAGATCACAGGGTCGGAAACCTCACTGAGGGAGAGCCCGAGTTTCTCGCGAATGAGCTGGGATTCGAGCATTTCACCCGCACCTCCCTGCAGCTCGAGCCAAGCTCGAGCCGCCTCGGCGTGGGCGCCGCTGCCCGCTAGAGCACGTGCCTTCAATGCGGAAAGCTTGACGCGCGTGGTTCTGTCCAAAACTGCATCCTTGAGTGACTCAACGATTCGGCGTGTCTCGATCCATTTTCCGGACTCAGCAAGCGCCGAGGCCAAGTTATATCCGTAGTAGGGACGGATCGATGGATCTTGCTCTTGCTCGAACGCCGCCTTGAAGGGAGGTTCGGCGTCCAATGGGCGATTCAAAAAAAGTAACGCCATGCCCTGAAGATTTCTTGAGGCTTGAAGGCTCGAGCGGTTCGTCACACTGGGCGTGAGTGATTCGAGTTGAGCAGAGAGTCGAGCTGCCCGTGTTTCCAATTCTGACCAATCTCGACGCGCAAAGAGCTGCAGGAGTGTCTGGAGTTCGCGTTTAGCCTCCCCGGTGCTGGCTTGGCTGAGAGTTCCTTCATGGCCTGCTGTTACGACTCCCTCGCGCGACGTGGGACGTAATGCTTTGTTGGAGAGCGCTATTGGAGTGTCTTTTTCAGTGACGGATTCTCCCATAACAGTTGGACTGCTACAGGAGGCACAGAGCACGCTAATTGATATCAGCGCCACACAGGGTTTGGAGGATAATAATATCGTATTATTCTTCGGGCGAGTCATAGAAGGCGTCATGAACGGCGAGCTCCAAGGATTGTTACTGAGGATAGCTCCCGAAGTGTCCCGAGTCCATTCAGCTACACGCCAGAAAACGTGAAAACTGGGTGATAAAATTCTGACGGTTGATGAGATTGATCAGGATCGATTAGAAGTCGCTTGGTCGAGATTTCCATAGCGGGAGCAGTGGGCTAGTGGGTTCTTTGTGTTGACTTAAGTAGGCATTGCTCTGTGTGGATTAAGGAGATGGCATGTCTCGCTAATCTAGCACTCGAAAAAAATCTGCCTCCGAAAAAAGTAACAACGAAACCTGTTTTTGGGAAAAGCAGCGGCAAAAAAAATGCCCCAAGAAAAGTGATTTTTCCTGGGGGCACTTCTATCAGATTGATTCGTAAATTATTCGAACAGGTTTTTCACTTTTTCAAAAAACTTGTGGTGCATGGGGTGAGTCGATTCCCTATCGATCTCATCGAAGCGCTTAAGGAGCTCGCGTTGCTCACTGTTGAGCTTGGTCGGTGTCTCAACCATCACACGGATAAGCTGATCGCCTTGACCATAGCTCCCCAAACGCTGCATTCCTTTGCCCTTGAGGCGTAGGATTTTCTGTGACTGAGTCCCCGTAGGGATCTTTACTTTGACCTTACCCTCGAGCGTGGGTACTTCGATCTCAGTGCCCAAAGCTGCTTGGGTGAAAGTGATCGGTACTTCACAGATCACATCGAATTCATCGCGAGTGAAAAACTCATGCGGCAGGATATTGATGACCACGTAGAGGTCACCCGATGGGCCTCCATGCTCGCCGGCTTCACCCTCACCGGAAAGTTTTAGTCTCTGTCCGGTGTCGACGCCCGAAGGTACTTTGACCGCGATTTGCGAGCGCTTCTTAACCGTGCCCGAACCCGAGCACGTTCCACAGGGGTTCTTGATGATCTGACCTGCGCCGTTACAACGAGTGCAAGGGCGAGTGATCGCAAAGAAGCCTTGTTGGAAACTCATTTCGCCGCGGCCATTACATTGACCGCAAGTCTCGGGTTCGCTTCCTGAGCGAGTCCCTTTTCCTGTGCAAGTTTCGCAGGTGGCGCTGCGCGGAATGGTGATGACTTTTTCAGCCCCGAATGCCGCCTCTTCAAAAGTAATATCGATCTGAGTTCTTAGGTCGGCTCCGGGCCGCCCTCGTCTTCGGGTACGGCCGCGTTGGCCCCCCATTCCTGGGCCCCCGCCGCCGAAGAGGTCGCTGAATATATCACCGAAGATATCGTTTACCCCACCGCCGCCGCCGAAATCAAAGCCGCCCATTCCTGGGCCGCCGCCACCAGCGGCTCCAGCATTTGCTGCGTGGCCGAACTGGTCGTACATTTGTTTTTTCTTCGGATCGGTGAGGACTTCGTAGGCCTCGCTGAGCTCTTTGAATTTTTCTTCGGCAACTTTGTCGCCTGGGTTCTTGTCGGGGTGAAATTGAACGGCGAGCTTGCGATAAGATTTCTTGAGCTCTTCCGCAGTTGCTCCGCGCGCGACACCTAGGACTTCGTAATAATCTCGTTTGGCGGCCATGAATTCAGAATCCCAATCTACTGGAAAGGCGCCGTAGGGAGTTTCTTCCCTACGGCGCCCCTCTGTTTACCGTCATGAGTCGTGGTTGTGGCCCATTTCGGTTAAAACCACATGGACTCTCTTTGCGTCACCTGATCAGACTTCTTTGAAGTCCGCATCGATTACGTCATCGTCCTTTTTCTTCCCGCCTGGAGTGCCTTCACCAGGGCCTGCACCGGTGTCTGCTGCAGTTGCACCAGCTCCAGGAGCAGCATTTTTGTACATCTGCTCAGCCATTTTGTTCGAAACGCTGGTCAAGCGTTCAGTCGCTGCGCGGAGTTCCTCTGAATTATTCGACTCGAGGTGTTTACGAGCTTCAACGACGGCCCCTTCAACTTCCGCTTTTACTTCCGCAGAGATCTTGTCGCTGTTTTCTTTAACAGTTTTTTCGATCGAGTAGATCAATCCGTCCAAGGTATTCCGGGCTTCTACCGTCTTTTTACGTTCTTCGTCTTCAGCGCGATGTTCATCAGCTTCTTTTTGCATACGCTTGATCTCTTCTTCCGAGAGACCCCCCGAAGCCGTGATGCGGATCGACTGTTCTTTGCCTGTGCCCAGGTCTTTTGCACTGACGTGAACGATCCCGTTTGCATCGATATCGAAGGTGACTTCGACTTGAGGCATTCCCCGTGGAGCCGGCGGCAAGCCGACGAGGTCAAAACGTCCTAAGGACTTGTTGTGCTCAGCGAACTCGCGCTCTCCCTGGAGAACGTGAATGGTCACTGCAGATTGATTGTCTGCCGCGGTCGAGAAGACTTGCGATTTTTTGGTCGGAATCGTTGTGTTCTTTTCGATGAGTTTCGTCGAAACGCCACCCAAGGTTTCGATCCCGAGAGAAAGGGGAGTGACATCGAGCAAGAGGACGTCTTTTACATCCCCTCTCAGAACTGCACCTTGAACAGCCGCACCCAATGCGACGACTTCGTCTGGGTTGACCCCTTTGTGCGGCTCTTTTCCGAAGATTTCTTTCACACGGCGTTGAACGGAAGGCATACGGGTCATTCCGCCGACCAAGATCACTTCATCGATTTCCGATTTCGAGAAGCCGGAGTCTTTGATGCAAGTTTCGCAAGGTGAAGTCAGCTTCGTGAGGAGTTCCTCTACCAGCGACTCAAGCTTTGCGCGGGACAAGCGAACATTGAGGTGTTTCGGCCCGCTCGCATCAGCAGTAATGAATGGAAGATTCACTTCGGTTTCTGTGACTGAAGAAAGCTCGTGTTTTGCTTTTTCAGCAGCTTCTTTCAAGCGTTGAAGAGCCATTTTGTCCTTACGGAGATCAATGGAGCTCTCTTTTTTGAATTCGTCTGCGAGCCAGTCGATGATCTTTTGGTCGAAGTTACCGCCGCCCAAAAAGGTATCTCCGTTGGTGGCTTTCACTTCGAAGACCCCGTCACCCATTTCGAGAATCGAGATATCGAAAGTTCCGCCGCCCAGATCGAAAACGGCAACTTTCATTTCTTTGCTTTTTTTATCCAAACCATAGGCAAGCGCTGCAGCAGTCGGTTCGTTGATAATACGCTTAACTTCGAGGCCCGCAATGCGTCCCGCGTCCTTCGTTGCCTGGCGCTGGGCATCATTGAAGTATGCTGGAACGGTAATGACCGCCTCAGTAACAGCTTCGCCTAAGTAGTCTTCAGCCGTCTTCTTCATCTTTTGAAGAACCGAAGCTGAAATCTCTTGAGGGGACATTTCCTTATCACCCACACCGATCCAAGCGTCGCCGTTTTTAGCCTTCACGACTTTGAACGGTGCAATTTTTTGGAACTCGGAAACTTCGCGAGATTCCAATTTGCGCCCAATCAAGCGCTTAGCTTCAAAAATGGTTTTTTCTGGGTTGGTGACCGCTTGGCGCTTCGCCGCTTGGCCGACAATCTTCTCTCCCGAGGGAGTGAATGCGACGATCGACGGAGTTGTGTTTGCGCCTTCCGCGTTAGCGATGACTTTTGGATCGCCGCCCTCGAGGACTGCGACGCAGGAGTTGGTGGTTCCAAGGTCAATCCCAATGATCTTACCCATAAACTTCTCTTTCCTTTTGCTAATGGTTGTCCGGTTACAGTTTCAAACTTTAGGAGCCGTGCTCCCTTTTTCTAAAATGGGGCCACTTAACGAAGCGTCAAGTCCGGTAGGTTCAGTTCTGAGTTCCGCTACTGATAAGCACTCGAGCTGGCCTTAAAAGCCGGCCGTAGAGGGTATATCCCTTAGAAAGCTCCTTTGAAATCATCCCTTCGGGGTGATCTGCCGAGGGCTCCTGGCCGACTGCTTCGTGCAAATTTGGATCGAAAGAATTGGCAAGTGAGGTGACTTCCTCGACCCCTTGCTTCTGCATGGCTGATTTAAACTGGCTGAGGACCATGCGGAGCCCTGACGCAAAGTTGCTGTCCACACCAGCCGGCATGTGCTCGACTGCCCGTTCCAAATTGTCGACGACCTGGAGGAGATCGCGAGCAACATTCTCCCAGCCGTACTTAATCAAGTCCGAGCGTTCTTTTATGGCTCTTTTCTTCGCATTATCGAACTCAGCGTAGAGGTAGAGGTACTTATTCTCTTTTTCTTTTACCTGGGCCTCGAGCTCCGCGATCCGCTTTTCGAGGGCCTCTGTGGACGCAGCGGTTCCAGCCGCTCCCTGGGCGTCGGTCGAGGAGGGGGGGGTCTGAGGGCTCTGGGTGTCGTTCGCCGAGGACGTCATTTTTCGTGCTCTCCAAAAAATCGATTTAAACTGGCCGTCCGGATTAAAGGGTTATGGGTCCGAATAGCGGTCAAGCACTTGAAATCCCGGAGTTTTTCTACCGTGTGGAGGAACTTTGTCAGGGCCTAGGGTGCTTGTAACGGGTACTATGGTGATGGGATTCCGCACGTCAATGCCGGATCGCAAGCGTTGGGTGAATTTTTGCTCTTTCGACCTTGCTCACCCGTGCGGCTCTGGGGGCCGGATCCGACAGCTTGGGGGTCGCGCAGATTTCTAGAAGGCTCCGCTCACGCCTAGGTAGTTGGGGGCAGTAATCGGACGGATCTGAATTTCGGAAGTCGTCACGGCCCCATCGAAGGGATGCACGAGGGAGTCGCCTGTTAACCCGTAAACAATGGAGTCGATGGCTGGGATCAAGTTGATGACCGCTCCCGTCGTTAAAGCCGCACGAAAGATCAGGGCCTGGTCTTCATTGAGCGCAAAAGCCTGGATCGCCTTGGGTATATCATTCTGCGGATTTGACGACCACGCGCTGATGACTCCGCCATTGATGGACGCGCCGATTTGGAAACTTGCAAATGCCATCCGGGCCAGGCGGCTGTTCGGGAGGGCGTCTGCGAGCCAAAGTGCGGTTCCGACTGTCCCGAAAGCAAGTCCGGTGACGTTTGGGGCAATATCAATCCATCCCATTTCATTTTGGCTGATGTTCCCGTTCGGATCGGCCCAGTAGGTGGCCGCAAATCGAACTCCACCCCCTTCCATCACTGTCGGAAGGAATGAAAAGTGAGAGAAATCCCCTCCAGCGGCCTCAACCGCCAAAGCGTGTGCACCTTCATGCAAGACGACCCAGATGGCATAAGAGAGGGCTCCTGTGCCGATGCCTACGGCTGCTGCAATTGCCGTTGCTTGCAGGTTCATCCCGCTTGAGGGGCCTGAGGTGAGAGTCGTATCCAGGACGTGCAGTTCGCCGACCGGCGCAATCTCCGCAGTGTTAGTTCCTGCACTCAGAGCAGGTCCTGTTCGATCGCTGATCGGCGTTCCGATTTCAAAGGAAGACTCCGAGCCCCAGGCGGTCGCGAAAGTGGGAAGCTGAAGGGTCAGGAGGAGCCAGGCCTTGTCGGCTCCGGGTTGGAATTGCTTCGTTTTCATGAATGGGGCGCTTAGCACGCCATATCACCCGTTGTAAGGGGCCCCTTCATTTTCTGATGGATCGGCAGGATCGGCGGTAACCGGAGGGTTTTCTTTGGGAAGGTAACTTCCCGCGGGGGAGATCGCCCATTGAGGTCGACATTTTTGAGGATCGGAGGGAACGTGTGAAAAAGATCAGGAGTGGGCCAAAATTGAGCGAAAACCAAGGCTTCAGACCAAAGTTAAGTGGCTTTACCTTTTTGAGGAATGCTGTTGAGTTGGGCTACCCTTTTGAGGAGTCCATTCGTTCCATTCTCCCGATTGTCGATGAGATGGTCGTCGTCGTGGGCTCGAGCAGGGACGACACGCTTGAGCGGGTGCGTAGCCTGCAAGATTCCAAGATTAAAGTTATTGAGACGGTCTGGAATGAAAAAATGCAGGAAAAGAGCTTCGTTTATGCCCAGCAGAAAATGATCGCGCAGTATGCTTGCGTAGGAGATTGGGCATTCTACCTCGAAGCAGATGAAGTTCTTCATGAAGACGATCATGCTGCCATTTTAAAAGCCGTCTCGCTCAATCATGCACGTCTCGAAGTCGAAGCAATCGTTTTTGATTACAAGCATTTTTACGGTTCTGCGCAATGGCTTGCGGTAAGTCCCGCTTGGTATCGGCGGGAGTGCCGCATTATTCGGAATACGATCCGAACCTTCGCGCCGGATGGCCAGTTCTGGGTGGTGATGGATCGAAAACGCCAGGGACGTTATCCGAGGGCTGCGTTGGCTCACGCATCGATCTACCATTACGGACATGCGCGTTCAGTCAATAAGATGCAGGAAAAAATGAATCAAGTGAGCCGCTATTGGGGGCATGAGCCACCCAAGGTTCAGTACGAAGGGATTCATCCTTCGATGGCGAAGCCCTTTCTGGGCGCTCACCCGCATTGGATGAAAGAATGGATTTCCAAAGAGTCCGATCCTGCCTTTCAACCCGATATTCATGCGAAGTTAGGGCGACGCGATCTGCGCCATCGGCTCGTCATGCTCTTGGAGCAACTGTTCGCTCTCGAGCTTGGAAAGAAGAACTATCGGCTGATTCGGGGTACTGAGAGTAAAAGTTCCTAGGCGAAAGCGGAGATAATAGACTCAGAGAGTGCGAAGCCTCGTGCTGTAAGTCTGAGATGTGTCGACACCTCGGGATGTGACTCGATATATCCTTTTTCTGTGAAAAGTTTAGCCCGCGCTCTTCGAAGCGGTGTATCGAGCCAGTCACTTGGGAATCCTTCTGAAAGTCGGAGTGCCAGCATCCACCGCTCGAGATTTCTCTGTTCGTCGGTCAG
>CANMSW010000050.1 GCA_947500275.1 Bacteriovoracaceae bacterium
CTCCCTCGACCCTTTCCTGCACGCGCGCGCGGTTGAGCCACTGCCAAGTCCTGACCCGGGGCGGAAATCCGCAAAGACTGCGGACCGTAGTTCGATCGGAGAGATCTAGGATTCGAGTCACCTTCACCGAGCCTCATCCCCGCAGCATCAGAAGCCACGACGGGAAGGAGGAGATCAAACTCGGAAGCGAACCCCGCCGGATAGGATTGCTGAAAGCCAGCATCGAGCGCGATACCGAGGTCACCCGCTGCAGATATCACTGGCACGCCCGCTTCCTGGGCTGCACGAATCCCGAGCCGGAGCGCGCGTGAAGGGATCTGAGTGGACCACCCGAGAAGGATGACGTCAGCACCCTGCGAAAGGGCATAATGGATTGAAGAATAGATCGCTTGAGAACTCGTCATTCCCCAGGCATTGAAAGCTTTGATCGGTAATACTTTCGCATGCGGAGCGACGGCCACTACTAACGAGGCGAGCTCAGTCCCATGGTCATTCTCATCAAACGGTTTAGAGTCCCCGGCATAGAAATCCCAGCCGATTCGACTCTTCTGGGCCCAGCGGTCTGCTGGTGCCGTTGCGTCCACCTGAATTACGTCGTGCAGCACGGGGTGATTGTAGTCCACGCCAGTATCAATCATCGCGACGACGGGATTCCTGACGGCAAGATCGGGAACCGACTTCACTTGATTCAGCCCAATAGCACGGCCCCAATCCGAACTCTGTGCCTGTGCGACCCAACGTCGCAAAGACGAGTGGGCTCCCCCGCTCTCAAGCGCGAAGTCAGCATTCTTGTGATAGCTCTGATCGTACATCCACCAGCGATAAATTCGGTAGGGCAAGAAGACGGCTTCGGCGAGCGACTTCAAGAAGAGGGTCACATCAGAAAGTTCACGAACCCCGATGTCTTCGAAATCAAACCGAGGAAGCTTCACCCCAGTTTTCCGTGAAATGGGAGGCGTGGAGGCATCACCGCTCCCACCTTCCTCCACTGAAGCAAGAGTTCTCAAAACGTCCCGAAAAGTCTCCTGCGGCCGCACTTCCACCAGAAGTTCTCCCACCTGAGGCGCGGGTAAATCCGGCGTTAAAACCTTAGCGACCGAGCCACTCGAAGTCGGGAGAGCGGTCACTTCAACGGCATAAGCGGAAGACTGGCTGCGATAAACCGTTCCGGCAGGGATCGCCGAGTAAGCCCCCGTCCCTAGCAGAACGAAGACTTCCCTTGTGGATGGGTCTAGAGTGATCCCGTCAATCTTTGCAAGGCGAGTGGATCTGCGAAGTAGTTTTTGAACTTCGACTGAAGAAAGTTGAACAGCCTCGTTGACCGATCGAATCATGGCGTCTTTACGAGAGGCGGTGACCGCACCCTCGTAGCCCATGTACCCCCCAGCAATGTCGAAATGAAACCCAGACGCCTCGGTCGGAACTTGGATCGTCTGAGATTCGCCGCTTGCTCCCTCGGTGGCAGTGAGTTCAAGGACGACGCGAGCTTTAAAACTTCGGACGACAATCCGCATATAAGCGAGTAGAAAGTTAAGACTGAGCCCCTCGGAGAGATCGAGCCCCGAATAGGTCCCCCAGAAAGAATTGGTGTCATTCGCTTCAAAATTTCGATCGAAGTAGCGAACGATACTCCCGCGACCATTCTCAGCGTTTTGGGAAGGATTCCGAGCTGGAAACTCGTTCGTCCCGGGCTGAATCCCTTCTTCGGGATGGCTCGAGAACGGGTCCTGCATCCGCTCATCCCACCCATAGAGCGTTCGATCGCCGCGCGCTCCGGTTCGAAAAGAGACCTCACGAACCCGTATATCAATCTGAGAGGAAGCAACTGGAACCGAAGCCCATTCCCAACCCGCATTGAAAGTTCGTTTCGAACGTACTTGCGCAAGACCGAGGTCTCGGCGCTCAACGGAGGCCGACTCATCGAGCACGATAAAGCGGCCCGACTCCGTCAATGCAGTATTGAGTGAGTCTCGTAAGTTGTTCCCAAGCTCGTAAAATCCACCATCGGGGAGTGGTATTTCGAGGGTGGGAGGATAGTGAGGCTCGATGACCGTTTTCCCGTAAAAGGCCTCGTCTCCATTTGAAGGCGCGACGGTTGTCGCCGCCCGCAGTTCTGACGGTGTAGTCAGCAACACCACAATGCCCAACAGGAAGATGTTTTGAGTTCCCGCGGGGATCACGCCCATTATTTCGAAATCTCTCGAATCAGGACGATATCTCCTGGTTCCACGCCGCGCTCGTCGTAACTCAGATCCATATCAGCGAGGGTTGATTTCGTGTCCACTCGGGAAGCGTGAACTGCGGCCACGGTTTTATAAACATCGCAAGCACTCAACGAAGGCGTCCTCGCGTAGATTTCGAAGGCATCGCCCACGGCTAGCGCTTCTGAGGTCCCTGCATCAAAAAGCACGGTTCCCTCTTTTTCGGAAACCTCTCGCACTGTCGCATACCAAGTGAGTTTCGAGATCCGGGAGTTTCGCTCAAGCTTCTTGAGACCGTCTTCCATGATACCGCGGATGGCATTCCCGAGGGCCGTATTCCAGACCAATGCCGCACCGGTCGTGGCTTCGGAGAAGTTCACTTCCACATTCAGATTTACACCTGCGGTTGCATGGTTCGCCGTCGAAGCGGCCATCTCAACGCACCGATTCCCTACGCATTGCCAGGCACCAAAATCCATGGAGATCGTTCCGATCTTCACGTTCGTCTTTCCGGTTAATCCGGTGAATCCACCCCCAAGTTCACCACTTGGGGTCCAACCAAAGGATAGACCGATATCAGCGACATCCATCTCAAAGGTGCTGATATTCGCGCGAAGCTCGATTCGAGTTAGACAGTCGGGATTCTCGGCGCCGCCCTCCAGCGGCAAAAAGCGGGTCTGAGTGGTGACGCTCGAGGCAAGGATACTCTCCAGGTCGGCCGTCAAATCCACACGTGCCCCATTGGGTAACTGAAAGGGCCTGGTCCCCACCGACCGAAGCGTTGCTTCGCGCAAAGGGCGTGGGGTTTGAATCATCGACTGGGGCGCGGCCCCTGGACGATTACCGGGGACTCCTTTACCAGCCGCGAACGCGTCCACTGAGGCATGGGACGAGGCAAGTACGACGATGAGGACCCCCGAGGAGATCCCCTGCCTGAACAACTGCCGGTGAACGACGAATGACATATAACCTCTCGAGTTCTGAGCCACTCAAAAGCAAGCGGCTTCAAATGTTACTTTTTTTTAACATTAGATGAGGGGTACCCCGCAATTGTGTCATTGGATACACGGAGCGCGTGCGGTGAGACCGACCCATCCAAAACCATGGATTTCTTCGGCAAAAGCGCACGTGCGTCGTAAATTTATTTCATCAGGGATCGGGGATCCAAGGGCGGGAGGAATTACTGTCCCGAGGCGCTCTCGTATTGGTTATTCAGCACGATGATTTCAACGCGCCGGTTGGAACCTTGCTCGTAGTCCCCGTTCCCGTCCGTCACAGGGCGGTAATGGGCATAACCGGCAATACCAATCCGTCGAGGGTCAAAATCAAACCGCTCTAACCAATAACGAGCAACCCATCCCGCTCTTGCCGCTGAAAGCTCCCAAGCGCTTGGGTACTGGTCCGGTTTCTTTTCTGAGGCATCCGCGTGCCCCTCAATTCGAATGAGACGCTTAGAGCTCATCAAGATCCGCGCGATTCGGTCCAGCAGCGGGCGCATATCTGATCTCACTTCGGTTTCAAAGGGACCGAAAAAGTCTTTTGCGGCTAAAGAGAGAACGAGACCGCGGCTATCATACTGGAGGTGAACTTGGTCCGACGTGCTCGTCGTTCCCATTTCAAGACTGATCGAGTCTTCGAGGCGATCTCGAATGCCCTGCAAGCCGTCTTCCCCTTCGGAATCGGAAGCGACGTTTGTTTTCCCGGCGGGGAGTCCCACGATTCGTCCCCCTGGGGCCTCAATCGTCTCAAAGGGATTCAAAGTGTTGCCACCCCCGGAACCGGCAAGCTCGATCATCCCGTAGGGCGCGCCGCTCGATCCAAAGGAGGTTTTCAAACTCTGTGCGACAGCGGCATATTTAACGGCGTCCGCGCGAGACGTCGCCCAAAGCACCACGAAGAACGCAAACATCATCGTAATGAAGTCGGCGTAAGAAACGAGCCACCGTTCTAAGTTGACGTGCTCTTCGTGTTTCTTCTTCATGAAGGTTCTCCGCCTCCTCCTTTGGCAGCGCCATCTGTTCGACGAAGGTGCTCTTCAACAAATACTTCAAGTTTTTCAGCTAAGAAGTGAGGATTTAAGCCTTCTTGGATTCCGATGACTCCAAGCTTTACGACTTCTTTGACCATGGCCCTCTGAGCGGCTTTACGCTTCAGTTTCGTGCCCCACGGGATCAAGATCAGGTTCGCGCTCGCCACGCCATACACCGTCGCAACGAACGCGACGGCAATCCCGCTTCCGATTTTGCTCGGGTCATCGAGGGACTTCATAACGTGAATCAGGCCGAGAACGGCTCCGATAATCCCGATCGTCGGAGCATACCCGCCTGCGCCTTCCCAAACCTTGCCCGCCACTTCTTCCTCTTCTTGCGTCATCCCAATTTCGGTCTCGATAATTTCCCGGACGGTATTGGGCTCAAAACCATCAATGACGTACTTGATCGACTTCTTAAAAAGGGGGTCTTTGATTTGGTCGCGCTTCCCTTCGACCGCTAAAACCCCTTCCTTACGTGCTACGGCAGCAATCTGCACGATCTCATCAATAACGGGCCGGACATCAAGGTTCACGTTCTTATAGATGAGTGGAATAAGTGTTATTGCGCGCTTCACGTCCTGAGGAGGATAGGACACGAGCATCGCACCAAACGTACCGCCGAGCACGATGATCGCAGCCGTTCCCTGCATCACGTCGCCTAAATGGAGGCCTTCCAGGAGTGCACCACCGAAGACTGCCAATATACCGAGAATCGTACCTAAGACAGAAGTGATATCCATCTTCGATCAACCACCCTTTCCTTCGCCCGGCGAACGGGATAACCGCATCACAGGCGACTCCTGCCTCAGGCGCTTGAGGTAATCGGTACTTCGCTCGACCACATCATCGACTTGATCTTTGACCATGAGCTTCTCTCCGCTCGTCAAAGTAATGACAGTGTCCGGCGTCGCTTCGATCATTTTGATCAGCTCGCAGTTCAGGATAAACTTTTTACCGTTCAGGCGGCTCAACTCGATCAATTCATCCCCCTGACTTTACCGGATTCACTCATTTCAGTTTAACCTGTTACTCAGAAGAGTCAAATCGAGGGCTTAAAGACCATGGCTGTATCCGAATCCAGTGACAGACACTCGAATATATCGGTTAAAGGAAAGACTGCGGCCGGCACGCCCGCGACACTCAGCACGCAGCTCCAGTCCTTACTGATGGACTTAAGCTTCGGAGCATTTCTGGGCTCAAGTCTTGTGTCCGCCCTGACCCACCCCTACTCCCCGCTGAGCGCATTTTTCCGCCCTCTCGCTCATGACTTAACTCTCCCGGACCATTCACTCACGCTGAGGGCGGCCCTCACATGTGCCTGGGTCGTCGCACTTCTTCCTCGAGTGAACGGAGGAATCCCTTCGATCGGGCGTTCTTTTCTCGGGATCAAAAATGGCGCGACGCTTGCCGGCGGAAACTCGAACGAAAGAAAAATCGCATCCTTTTTGAGCATCCTCGCCTTCCTTGGGGTGAGTTTGATTCACATGGAACTCCTGCCGATCCAAGCGTACTCCCCTTCCCTTCTTCCGGTGCTGAAGCTTGCGGAAGATCCGAAACTGAGCGCCGATATCAACTGGTCCGAACTCCCCTTCTATCAGCTCGCAGGCCGCTGGCCTGTCCGAGTCGCAGAACCCAATCACACCGAGGAAATCGCGCGCGTAGGCCTCGGGTATGCTCCGGGGATCGTTCCGTCACGCTACCTTCCCTCCGTCACGTTTGAATGGGAGCAGAGTGGAACCCGCCTAAGGATCGAAGGTCCGCGGACCGAGCGCGTGATATCGGATGAAATCGCAAGCCTCGTGGGGAATGGGGAAGGATCGGCGCTAGTGGATCTGCGAATCTGCAAAGATTCGTGTTCGGAATTAGTCAGAAGTGAACTGCGAAATATGACCGCTCTTTTAGGCTCATCCCGTATCTTGCACCTCTTTGTGCAGCCTTACCAAAGCCCCCTTCTTGATGGCGTTATTCTCGGTGTGACCACTGATGCAGGGGCCCTATTCCGTGGAATAGCCAGGCTGCCGAATGGAAGTATTCAGACCCTCACGTGGTCGATATCTCGGGATTCCAGCGCGCTCCAAAAAGAAAACACCTCCCCGCCCGCTCTCGTCCGGCTGCTTGGAAACTTAGGGGTTCACCCGAGCCTTGCGGAAGCACGCGCGTACGTGAACGCTCGAGTCGAGAAAGTGAACCTGACGGAGCTCTTAGGTGCGCAAGGCGGGGTCCGAGAACTTGAGAAACTCTTGAAGAGCCGCCAGGGAAAAGAAGAGGCCGAATCCAGGAGGGACGCCCTTCAGGGGATTCAACACCTCCTGATGGCGAAGCTCACACTCGAGCCCAGTGATCCGACGGCGTTTCTTCACTTGGCCGGGACTTCTTACTTACTTTGGAAAGTCGCGATTGCACTCCATGACAGCGGAACGAGTGCTTCTTCGAAGCGCGTGATTCTCACGGCGAAACGCTACCTTCAAGACTTCGGTGCCACGGGCACTGCAGCGCTCCAGCAGGTCGAGCAGCTCTTGCGAGATATGGAACTCTCGGAGAGTCGCTGAAGGAATCCATGGATGGATGTGCCTCGCCGCCCGATGAGACAGAGCTGATTCATGAAGATCGGGGAAGCTTTGGGAGGAAGCTCGGGGACGGAGCTCACCGCGCCGAAGCGCGGGCGCGTTTCCTCGGGATCGCTGGAGGATGTCGTCCGCGCGCATCGGGTGGAGCGATCAAGAACGTGCTCGAGTTACGTGCTTTTTGAACAGGATCGCGTTTACGCTCCCTCACTCCACCGACCGCCGAGGCCCCGCGCCCCCACTTCGGGGTGAGGGCTCGCTGCGCCCGGGCATTCCCGCTCGGCGGCTGCCTTTGAGCGGTGACTTTTCATGAAGCGGCTCTGTTTCATCGGGTGAAGAGGCCTCTAGCGCCATGGAAGGCGCAGCCCCGAAGGGGCGCAAGGAATCCATGGATGGATGAGCCTCGCCGCCCGATGGGACAGAGCTGATTCATGAAGCTCGGGGACGGAGCTCGGAGTTAGAACGGAACCAGGGACGGAGCACCGAAGCGCTCTCAGAAAAGAGGGGGCGTCAGAAACGACACACATCCCCACCGCACCCCGACATCGGGCACACTCAAAGAGAGGGGGGAGTTGAGAAGTTTTCGTCAATTTTCTGCTGTTCTTGGCACTCACAGCCGCATTTTTTGAATCATCTCACCCTTGAAGCTCATCATCCTCGATGCGGTTTAAACCGAAATGTCCAGGGAGGAGGGCTGGCCCCAGTGCGAATCAACCATCAGCAAATCACTCAAGGGACTCTTGAGACGCCGGATTTGAATCATCCAGGCGCTCTTTTGCAGCCCCAACTAGGTGCTCCGTCCCCAGTCCGGCCCACTCTTTTGACCCTTGGAATCCTAGCCCTACCTCTTCTTGCGCTCTCGGGCTGCCTGAATGAAACGGTCATCTCGAGCAAAACCGCCAACTCCAGTGCTTCGACTTCAGACTCCACGAGCACCACTTCCGCCACAACTCAGGCCGCGGCAACGACCACGACCACCACAAGTACGAGCGTCCCGAGCGGCGCGCGCGCTGTGAAAATCATTTTCAAACAGAGCTCGTCCTCCGGAAGTTTCGATTCAGCCCCAAGCACCGGCACCATCAATAACCCCGGCAACGGCCATCAAGCACAACGCGTGTTTAACGCAGACGGTAGCCTTCTAGCTTCAGGGGGGCCGACTTCAAGCAATTGGCCCAAATGGTTTTCGGGTTTTGAAATCGGCATCAGCGGCACTTCAAACGCCGGCGCTAAAAACAGTGATTGCGCCCGCTTCGCCGCGACGGGCGAATCGGCCGACACCGAGTGCCAGTACGACGATGCCGGCAATGGATCACCGACCGCTGGCGTATTTACCGATTGCGGAGGCCCCGACGGGTACTTACGCGTATCCGAGTACGACTGCACGAAATCATCGAGCATTGCACTCCAGGGAAACGGCGGCCCAACGGACGGCGTCTACCTTCGCGCGACGTTCAACCGCAGCTCAACTTATCTTGGCTCAAGCGAGAACATCTTAGTGGTCCTTGAGTATGCAGCAAGCTCCCTGAATAACGCCGCAAGTGACCCATCAAACTGCTTTCAAAGCGGCACCTTCACTCCCACCCGCGAGGGATGCGCCGACCAACTTTGGCAAATTTTCATGAAGCACACGGCCTATGAAGTCGTGCAACCTTACCTGATGCTTGCGCCCCCAAGTACCCACGTCGTGGACCGTAAAAACGGCCACTTTGGGGGAAGTGCGGGCAGTAAGCAATTCATTCTCCCCCTCTCCGGCGACTCGGATTTGAGCGTCCTGCAAGTGAGCCGAATCCGAGGGCCGAAGAACTTAGAGACCCCCACCTCGACTGGCGCAACCGAGTCCACGGATGCGTTCACGATGTTCTGCGCGAAAAGCGGCGACCCAGGGGAATCCGCAAATTCCGCGGGCTGCGTGGGGATGGTCTTTTATTCCATGACGTTCATTCGAATGTAACCGAAGGGACCTAAAAAAACTGTGATGCTGAACCGGACGAAAACCACGATCAAAAGAAAGGCATATCAGGCTAAAGTCCAAGCTCGCTTGGATTCTGGCCTGATTGCCTGCTTTCTCTCGGTGGCTCTCTCCGCTTGTGCCGCAAACCCCATGGAAATGCCGGACACGTCGACTTCGACCACGGACTCCACCCAAGAGCAACTCGACGCTGAAAACTCAAGCTCCGTCCGAATTCAATTCCATCAGAACAGCTTTTACACACAAGTCGAAAGCTCCCCTTCGAACTCCTGCGCAGGTGATATAAGAGCAGTCTACGAAGCCCTCGACCTGAACAATCCGGATCTCTCCACGGATGACTCAGACGAAGACGGATACGTGGCCGCAGATGAGGACGGATACGTAGGTCCGGTCGCTTTTCCAGAGAACTCGTTGATTGCGGGAGAGAGCATCCGCCCCAAATTCTTAAAAAACGTATCCGTCGACATGACGGACGCGAACGCTGCCCTGACCGGGAATAACGCAAAATCCTGCGCGCTTTCTGAAGACGTCGTACCGACTTCGAATTGCGCCACTTTTGACTTTGGAGCCATCGGCGGAATCCCCACTTCTCTCGGTGGCACGCTCATTCTGATCGGGGGCGTTCAAGGCACGAACTGGACCGGAATCTCTTCCACAAGTGAATCAACGTGGTCAGGTGCGGACGAACCCACTGACTTAAGGGGACTCACCGTCACATGCGGCCCTACGCGCTCAAGTTCAGCCTTACCAGGCGCAGTGGGCGGCGACGCGACGATTGGCGTGACCGCTTGCGCGCAGTCCCTCTTTGCTTTGGGCGTTGATAGCATTCCCGCCTCAAGCCTTTCGAGCGCGACCAGCTCAAGCTCGTCGCTTGCGCCAGGACTGGATGGCCCGCCCGACAGTGGCGAAAACGTATCCAGCTGGGCCAATCTGATCCCGAATTCTTCCAGCAGCGATTCTAGCGATGCCCCGGGCGGACGCGCCGGTGCATCCGTCGCCTACAACACGGGCTCCCAGAAGCTTGCGGTTTTCGGGGGATCCGCCGTGATCAGTGGGCTTGAATCCGAGAGCACCGCAAACGACACGCTTGAAGTTTGGATTTACGATTTAAAAACTCAAACTTGGGAAAAGAAATCGCCCACGGTCACTGCGTCGCAAGACATTCTAAAAATGAATGATTTCTATGATTCGGGTTCGGATGACACGGCAGAGACTCTAGCCCTCGTGAACCGCCAAAGTGGAGCACGCGCTTACTTCGGATACGAAGCGGTTCCGTTCGTGGCGCTCAGTAGTTTGAGCAGTAATGACGGCACCATCGGTAACACCAACAAAGACGGAAGCGATCGCATCCTGATTGTCGGGGGGGTCGAAAATGGAACCGAACAGTTCATGACCCGGGCCTTCAATCCGAGCTTTGGGCCTCATTACTCGGACCTGTTGACGAGCTCCGATGCCACACTCGATGAACCCGTTACCGCATCCGGCACTGGGCCCCACCAGTGGGTTGACGCCTACCCCGTTCAAGTTCTGAATAACTTGGATACAGGGCTTTTTAAGCCCTCTTATTTAACTCAAAAAGATACGATTGGTGCGGTTTGGTTTGGAGCAGCGCGCGTGCTCACGAAAACACTATTTGGAGCGCTTACAGTCGGTTCTGCAGGCTACCTGTTCACGGCTGGGGGATTTGATTCGGCGGTGGATAATTTCGACACCACTGGAACCAATGATTATAAAGACACCATAACATCCGCAGAGTTAAACGTCACCGGCGGATCCCCCATGTGGAGCAAGCGGTACTCGGACTCAGGATCTGATACCAACGAGGCCAAAGCGGCGCCCTATGCGATGATTCCAACGGATCTCGATGGAAACCATGCGTCCCCCATCGATTGGTCCGGCACAGATCGCACCGATAATACCGACAATACCGACGTGGGCCGCTATGGGGCCGTTCTTTTACTGCCCGGCCTTTCGCTCGAAGAGAACGACCTTCTTTACGTGGGCGGGACAACTTGCCTGAACTTCATGACGGATGCGACGCTCGGAGCTACCGAATGCTTCGACAACAACGGTGGCAACCCGGGGCGATACCTGCGGTTGACTGCGACTTCGAGCGTCTACACGAAAGATACATTCGATGCTTCGAACGCTGCAACTGACATCACTTTTGACCCAGCGGACATTGACACCCCCCAAGCAGCCGGAATGAGCGGCGCACGCGGCTACGACGAGGACGGCGACCCCATCATCGTCACTTGGGGCGGAATGGCGACTCCTGCTAATCCCGCCACTGGTGATATTCACATCCTTTTTGATTCAGGCGGATTAAACGCCATCGCTGACTTCGCTTGGGAGACGGTTGACTTAACGAGTGAAATCTCAGGCGACACGCCGCCTGTCCTCACCGCTTCTAAAATGGTCTTTAGCCATGTCACGGGAAAATTCTATATTTTCGGTGGATATCAGGCCACCGGCGACGTGGGAAGTAACGGCGATACTTA
>CANMSW010000051.1 GCA_947500275.1 Bacteriovoracaceae bacterium
AGGCCGATCAGGCTCAAAGTCCCTAGTGCGAAGGCGAGGGGGCCAAACCAGTCTCCCCACCGAATCAAGGGGCCGCGTGCGGTGCGTGGGATCAAGGGGATGTCCCAGTTGAGGTAAATCACTTCGTTCTTCGGGCCCTGGGCCGCCAGGCTTCCGTCCTGAAGAATCAGGGCTGATATCCCCGTGTTCGTGGAGCGCACTTGCGGCAGGCGCGTCTCGATAGAGCGGAAAGTCGATAGCGCAAGGTGAAGCTCCGGCTCGCCAAAAGGACCAAACCAGGAATCATTCGTGACGTTGAGGAGGAGTTCAGCTCCTTTCTTGGAAGCTTCGGTCGTGTATCTCGTAAAGAGCGCTTCGTAGCAGATGATCGGTGCGACTTTGAGGGGGGGTTCTGCATTCTGCAGGGGGACGCTCAGGACTTCGGCCCCCGGGCCTTTTCCAAAGTTCCCCACTTGGGGAAACCATTCGTTCAGAATGGGAAAGCGGTCGGCTAAAGGCATCTCTTCGCCAAACAGCAAAAGAATGTTTTTGTGATATGCGATCAAGTCGCTGCCGAGTCGTTGGTGAGTGGGATGCTCTGGGTTTTCGAGGGCGATTCGGTCATCCCCCAAGATGAAGAGCGAGTTAAAATCCTTGCCGGCACTTCGGTCGTAGCCTCCAAAAATCAGGGGAACACCGCGCGACTTCTGGAAGTCAGATATGACCTGATCTCGGTGCCGTTCCCGAGGAGTTCGGGGTGTTCGGAAGGTTGTCGGGTAAGCGGTCTCGGGCCAGATCAGTAGTTCGGGCTTTCCGTTTGGATCGGCTAACGCCAAGTCCGAGAGCTGGACGTAAGACTCGATGATTTTATCGGCTGCCCGGAAGGCTCCGGTCTCGGCCGCGACCTTCTCGTAATCGCCAATGTTCGCTTGTATAACGGAGGCTCTGATTTTTCGGGCGCCGGAGAGTTCGCTTTTTTGGGCACGCGCGATTTTATCACTCCACTCCGTCTGTTTGGTTCGCCCATAGAGCACTAGTCCGAGCGAAACGACCGAGGCAATTGCAATGGGCTCACGGAGGGCGAGCAGAGTCTGCCGCAGCGTAGTCCCAAGTTTTTGATTTTGAGTGCCCGGGCGAATCTCACGAATCGCGATCCACGCATGGGCGGCCGTCAAATTCCAAAGAAGGGCAGACCAGGTCAGGAGAGGTGGGCCGCCCAGTTCTGCCGCCTGGCGAACCCATTCATTCCGATAAAAAGCATGTCCAAGGGTATCAACAAAAAGTTTGGGAAGGAGCCAGTCGAGACCCGCGTAAAAAGCGGCAAATCCGATGATTTCAAAGAGGAGGAGTCCGCCTTTTGGGGTGCGAGGAAGGCGGGCCCAAAGGGGACCGACCCACCAAAACTGAGGCTGGCAAATCAGGCCGAAGGCAAATAAACCGAGAACCCCGAGCCAAAGTGGCAGTCCGCCGAATTGGGCCAGAACATAGGCAACCCAAGGAAACCCCATCAGCGTGATGAGCATTCCTAACCACATGGATTGCACGAGGGCCTTGCGAGTGGGTTGTCCGCGCAGGGTTGCCAGGAACGGGACAAGTGCAACCCACGTGAGGCTGGAGAAGTTCCACGGAGCGAAGGCCAGGACATAGAGAACGGCTGAGGCCAGCGTCCCGAGCGACGGTAATCCTGATCGCAGTGACGCTCGTGTCGTCGAAGCAGGAGTAGATTTCAGTTCGGGGCGTTCCTGGGCTGAGTTCGTCATAGCCCACTCACTAAACCATCATCTTGCACTGCCGAAAAGCTTCAGTTTGAACGTTCGCTCTGAAGGGAGCGAGGTCCTGTTCTCGAGCTCTCTTTTCTGGCCGCAATCAACGCACCGAGTGCGCTGCTTCCACTGGTCTTGTTCTTCGCCAGACGAGAGGTCGAGTTTTGTTTCATGTTTGTATTGAGTGCAACGAGTGCTCTGTAGGCATTGACCCGGCCAGCGGTTGCCACTTTTCCGGCAAGCGTAGCAACTCGGTCAACGCTGCTCAGGATCAACTTTTTGAGCTCAACCGGCGTCAGTTTCGGGTTTTTTGAAAGAAGAAGAGCTGCAATGCCGCTCACGAAGGCAGTCGCCTGTGAGGTGCCAGTCATGTAGCCGTATTTGCCGTTGGGCAGCGTGCTGTAAATGTTTTCGCCCGGCGCAGCCACGTCGACTCGACGTGCTCCCCAGTTGGAAGAGCGAATGAGACGATTATGAATGTCAGTGGCGGCAACCGATATAATATTATTCAAACGATAAGCGGACGGATAATAGTAGTTTTCGACTTGATCCGTGTCTTGATGTTCGTTGCCTGCTGCTGCCACGACCAGGACGCCTGCGATCTCTGCGCGTCGAATTGCGAGGTATTCTTCTTCCGAGAACTCGGGCCCGCCACCACTGTAGTTGATGATGCGAGCGCCGTTCTTAACGGCGTAATCAATGGCTTTGACGGTGTTACTGAGGTTCTCGGCTCCGGTCGCTGATTCGGAGTAATATTTCACAGCCATGATGGATACATTTTGCACCACGCCGCTTACGCCGGTGTCCGGATTAGCAATCGCACCGATGATTCCAGCAACATGGGTTCCGTGACCGTGGTCATCGGTGGGCTGAGCGTTATCGCGGACGAAGTTCCAGCCGTAAGCGCTATTTCCGCTGAAAAGGCCGCGGCTTGCCTGATTTTTTTGCTCCCCGTTCCAGATATTCGCTTTCAGGTCGGGATGGTTTGCATCAATGCCGGTATCAATCACGGCGACGACGATCTCTTTACGACCTTTCTCAAGGCTCCATGCGTCAACCGCTTGGATATGAGATTGGGCTTGGCTATTTGCAATGCCCCAATTTTTAAAAGTGAGCTTCTTCGGTTTTTGATCGCGCCCAAGCACGTGGGTTGGAGCCGATCGCCTGACGGCTTGATCGGAAAACGCCGGGCGTTCGATGCCACTTGTCACTAGAGTGAGAGCGATCGCGCCCCAGATCCCCAATGGCCGTAGGCTCTTCGAGTGAAGGTTTACTCTGCTTGAAGCGATTTGTACTTTCTGACGCTGCATTTTCGCCTGCCTTGTTGCCATCGTTGGTCATCCCGGATCCTTCCGGGTTTACGGAAGGGGTCGCCTGAATCCGGTGACGACCGTGCAGAGCATAAGAGCAAGGGGTGTGCCCTTTCTGGCGGTGCTTGGACCTTGGCTCAGACCCGGTTTTTAGGGGGGCTTGCGCCCGTTTTTGGGCGGTTGAGGTGACATAAGTCTCACAGGGTGTGTCGAGGTTTTAGACACCTGTGTCCTTTGACGAGGCACAGAATTTTGAAGGAATGGGGCGCCGCCCTCAGTTTTCTGATGGAAGTGGTCGAAGAGCACGAGGAAGGGGACTCTTTCCTCGATATGGACTCACTGGGACGTTTGAAGCGCAGTTTTCAATCTCTCGCTTATCGCTTGCGAGTGCACTCACGCGTCTGCACTGCGACCTTCGTTCAATGGGGTGCTCGACTTCTATTATTAGTTTCGCTCCCTCTGGGGTTCTCGCTGGGCGCGCTGGCAGTGGAAGGAGAGGGCTCGATTTCCTCGAAAGATTGGGTTCGGCTCGATCAAGCGCGACGGGTACTGGAGAAAAGTAAGAGAGGTCTGCAGCTGCTGGATGAGGCCAGTCGTGTTCTTCATGTCGATTGGAATCAGTTGACCGAGGGAGATCAAGCCTCGGATCCAGATTCGAAAAAAAATTCGATCGCACCCGGCGCGATCTCGCGGACCGACTCGATCTTGAACCGGGGAATTGATCCGCAAACCGGCCAGGAGTCCATTCAGCGTTCAGTGCATATCTCACTGAAAGTGAGTCAGCCGCTGGAAGATCTGGTCTTGGATCTCGCTCACGAATTAACGCATGCGGCCCGGTCGCAGCCCGTCGACCCTTACGATCCGACTCTCACGGTGGAACGTTACCTTGAACATGCGATTCTCGCTCGGGGTGGGGAAGTGGACGCCGTGGAGATGGAGTGCCGCGTGGGCTTGGATTTGGCTCAGCAGTATGGACTTTCGATGAAAAGATGCAGGAAGTACGAGATTCCCGCTGAAGGCCCTGAAAGCGCCTCTCGAGGGGGTGTTGACCGCGAGGCTATTCTCAAAGATTTTGGTGCATCTGGCGTATATCGGAATCAAATCCGCTCTCGCTTGGGGGACCCATCCATGAAGCGCATGAAGTGGATTACGGACGCCGCTCCTGAGCTTTTCTCTTCCACCGGGCGCGCTCCCTATCCTGCGGCGTTAATTGACGAGTATGATGCCTTGACCGACGCCGCCTGCGAAAACTCTCGGAAACGCGTGAATCTTTTACTGGGCGCTTCTGCCCCCGACCGCGCTCCGGTGCACGATGACAATCGATCTGCGCAAGCGATTCGACGAGCAAAACTTCTGCTTGAAGGTCGCTGTCAGAATCGCTGATCTCTGGGTGAGAATTCTCGTCCCACTTCTTTACAGTTCGAGACTCTAGGCATTACGCTTGGCTGGATCCTTATGGCGATTCCCAGTGTAACCTTCCTCCCTACTTTGCCTTCACTTCTTGCTTCGCCAGGGAAGCCTTTGATTCATCGCGATTTGAGCTGGCTCCAGTTCAATGATCGCGTGCTCGCGGAGTCCCGCCAATCGGGCAATCCCTTGCTTGAACGGACCAAGTTTTTGGCAATTACCGCGTCGAATTTGGACGAGTTCTTTATGATTCGTTTCTCGTCTTTGGGGCGCTCGGCCTCGCGTTCTGCGGAAGGACGCGCGCGCTTGGAGCGGGTGAGAACTGCCATTCTCGAGGCGGTTTCGCGTTTCACAGGGAAACAGTTGGAAGCGTTAGATTTGTTGCAGCAAGAGCTTGAAGTTTGCGGCATTCGAATTGTTCGTCAACCGTTCGAAGAAGATCCAGCGTTCGAGTTGGGGCGCCAGATTTTTTTGGAGCAGATCCTCCCGCATTTGCCTCCGCCCGAAAGACTTTCCTCCCTCAATCAATTGAAGCTCTGTTGCATGCAGCTGGAAAATCTGCAGCTCGGGCTGATCTATGAAGTGGCCCATTCGCAGCCCGGAGTTTCGCAAGCGGGAACGTGGTGGATGCCGGTGCCTCGCACTCTTCCTTTGATTTATGCCGCGCAACGTTCCTCCCGCCTGCCGGTATCATCTTCAGGTGAACACCCCGAGGTCAATGAATCGGAGTTCCATGAGGAGATTCATTTTTTTACGCTTGATGACTTGATTTCGAGTCATTTGGGACGCGAGTTACGATTGTCGAGTCAGGCTCCCGGAGTGATCCGCGTGACTCGCGATGGTGATTTTTCGGTCGAAGTGGATGGCGACCCGGAGTCGATCCCAGATCGCGTGCGCCGAGGCATCGGGCGTAGGGATCGGGGACGAGCGATGCGATTGCAGTATTCCGGCGAATTAACCGAGAAAAGCCTAGGTGTTTTGGCTCGCGGATTCGGCCTCGAATCGGCTCAAATTTTTCCGGCCCCCTCGGGGTTGCTCGTCCTCCACGCGTTCTGGTCGATCGTTCGCGGCGCGCCTCCCTGGGTGATGCGTCGGCCTGGGCTTTCTTTTCAGCCTCATGCGTCGCTCGTGCCTCGTGCCTTCAGGAAAGAGCCGTCCTCTATTTTTGAAAAGTTGGCGAGAGAAGATATCATTCTTCATCACCCTTATGACTCCTTTGATTCTTTCGTCGCATTCATTCGTGAGGCGGCCGCGGATCCGCACGTCACGTCGATTCAACAGACCGTTTACCGAATGGACGCGATGTCCCCCATCATTGAAGGACTTAAAACAGCGGCCCACGCCGGAAAAAGGGTACGGGTTGTCATTGAGTTACGGGCGCGTTTTGATGAGCTGAATAATCTGCGCCTAGCTGACGAATTACGGCGTTCGGGCGTCGAGGTGGCCTTCGGCTTTGGGAACCTTAAGCTCCACGCGAAAGTGGCATTAGTCACACGGGAACGCGAGGGGAAGGTAGAATATTTCACTCACCTTTCGACCGGCAATTATAACGTCGCGACGTCGCGAGTTTATACAGACCTTGCAATCTTGACCGCTCAGTCTGAGATTGGCGCAGACGCGCGGCTCTTTTTCGATCGCGTGATGCGCGGGCAGGTGCCTTCCCACTTTAAGCGGCTGGTTTCTGCGCCCCTCCAGCTGCATCGAAAGCTTTTGTCGTTGATTGAGCAGGAGAAAAAAGCAGCAGAGGCCGGAAAAAAAGGCCGGATCGTGATCAAGGCGAATGCTCTAGTCGATGAACTCCTGATCGCTCGTCTCTATGAGGCCTCGAAAGCGGGGGTTCAAGTCGACCTCATTATCCGTGGCGCTTGTTCGTTGATTCCGGGCGTGAAGGGGCTGAGTGAGAATATCCGAGTTTTGAGTGTCGTGGATCGCTTCCTTGAACACAGTCGAATCTATTGGTTTGAGTCGACGAATGTTCTTTACTTATCCAGTGCCGATTCAATGCCGCGTAATTTCTTTTCGAGGCTCGAGCTTGCGTTCCCTATTTTGGATCCTCATATCAAAAGTTATATTACAAAAGTTTTGATTCCAGCCTACCTTGCTGATACCGCCCGAGGTAAAGAACTGACTGCTCTTGGAACCTGGAAGAAGCGTGCGCACTTGAAATGGCCCCCCGTTTTTCAGCCTTGGCTGCCGCACTTTCGGGACGAATTACAAACGGCAAAGGGCGAGCGAGTGAGTGCCCCTCCCCATATGAAAGCGTCGCGGGAGTCGCAGCCGGCTTTTCGGGCACAACGGTTTTTTCAGCTCCTCGCTGAGTCCGAGTACCTAGGTACTTCTCTCGAATAAAATCCTGATGAAACGTCCGGGGTACGTCCGGGGTTTGCATTCTTCCAGTTCGACCTTTTCCTTCTTACACAGATGAGAGGCGGTTTGAATTCATGGAGGAGCCAGTCATGGGTATGGGATTATTGGGCATCATCGGTTGGATGTTTTTCGGTTTGATTGTGGGTTTAGTCGCTCGGGCGTTGTTACCGGGTAGGGATCCTATGGGCGTAATTGCAACGGCCATTTTGGGAGTTGCAGGCGCAGTGCTCGGGGGCTGGGCGGGCCAGGTCTTAGGGCTTTATAGCGCCGGTTCGCGTGCAGGCTTTATTGGGGCCATTGCGGGGGCGGTTCTTCTTCTCTTCGGCTATCGACGATTTGCGCGTGCACGTGCAGAGAAGATAGTCCGCTCCGCTCTGCTCAGTGGCCAGCGTCGTCGAATGGGGAGCAGTGTTTTTCAAAAAAGCGAACTCGAACGCGAGGAAGAGAAAAGGCGTCAAAAGTCTGCCTGAGTTCATTTTGTGATCGAACGACTTGTCCTGGAGATTTTCCTTCTCTACATTCAAGAAATTAAGTTTATTTCTCTTTGAACTAAATGAGGGGGGATTCAGTGATGAATCGGCGAATCGACAATCTTAGAAACAAAATGAATGTATTAGCCTTAGGGGTCCTATCCTTCGGGATGGTGGCTTCTTCAGGATCGGCGTGGGCAGGGTCGTGGGAAGCGTTGCCTAAGAAAGCTCCAGTGCCTGCTGACAACCCGGGTACCGTCGCACAAGTGGAATTGGGGCGTAAGCTCTATTTCGATCCTCGCCTTTCACTCGATGGAACCGTGTCCTGTAATTCCTGCCACAACGTGATGAGTGGGGGAGACGACAATCGCGCGACTTCTGCGGGAATTCGCGGCCAGAATGGTGGCCGATCGGCTCCGACGGTCTGGAACTCTGCCTTTCTTTCGGTTCAGTTCTGGGATGGCCGCGCCAATACGCTTGAAGATCAAGCTAAGGGCCCGATCACGAATCCGATCGAAATGGGTATGCCCTCACACGATGCGGCCATTGCCCGGCTCCGTGAGATCCCAGGTTATATCACCGAGTTCGAAAAGGCTTACGGTGGGAAAGGGGCTGAGGCGGTCACAATCGATCATGTGGCAAAAGCGATCGCAGCGTATGAACGCACGCTCATCACTCCAAATACGCCTTATGATCGGTATGTGCGCGGCGAGAAAAAGGCTCTTTCTGATCAGCAAGTACGCGGGATGAAGCTTGTCGAAACCACGGGCTGTTTGTCGTGCCACATGGGCGCAAACTTTTCTGGACCCCCACTTCCTATCGGAACCGGCTTCTTCCAGAAATTCCCCGTGCACCCCGATTCTGTGATCGAGAAGAAATACAAGTTCACCAAAGACTTGGGTCGGGCCGAAGTCACCAAGAAGGAGTCGGACGAGAATTTCTACCGCGTGCCCACTTGGCGGAACGTTTCTCTGACCGCACCCTACTTTCATAACGGTGCTGTCGCGACCTTGGATGAAGCCGTGCGTGTGATGGCGAAGCTTCAGCTTAACAAGGAGCTGACCGACGCTGAGGTGGCGGACATTGTCGCGTTCCTCAACGGTCTCTCGGGCGGGTTCCCAGAGCAAAAGATGCCAAGATTGCCTGAATCCCCGAATCGGAGCTTGGTGGTTTCGACCAAGAACTAAGGGGGCCTAGGCCCATTGTTCGATTTGAGCGCCCTGAAGGGGATCCCCCTTTCAGGGCGTTTTTTTGCGCTGAATCCCTTGCTTACGCGACATGTCAAAACTCCCGAAGTGCAAATCGCAGATCGGATCGCGCCCCTGGCCCGTCCGATGGGTTGACCCGAGTGGAAAGCTCGGGTTAACTCACCGGAATCATGTCCCAATCTAATTCCGACCAGAATCCATCCGGCCTCGATTCCAATTCTGACCTTTATAAGATCCGTCACAGCCTGGCGCACATCCTTGCGATGGCCGTGCAGTCGCTGCGACCAGGAACCAAACTGGGTTTCGGTCCTCCGATCGACGATGGGTTCTACTACGACTTTATTCTCGCCGAGCCGCTTCAGGAGTCCGACTTTCCGGAACTCGAAAAGCGGATGAAGCACTTGATCAAACAGAATCACAAATTCGTTCGTGAAGATCTGACGCGGGCCGATGCGCTGGCGCGAATTGATGCAATGGGCGAGCCCTATAAAAAGCAATATGCTGAGGAGTTGCTCGAGAAGCACGGTTTGAGTGGTTTGAGTTTCTATAAAACGAATGAGTTCGTTGATATGTGCGAAGGTCCACACGTGGACAACTCACGTCAGATTCCAACCGATGCGTTCAAGTTGAAGTCGATTGCCGGGGCTTACTGGCGTGGGGATTCACGCAATACGATGATGACCCGGATTTACGCTTGGGCCTTTTTGACCAAAGAAGAACTCGATCAGCGTGTGCTTGAGCAAAAAATGGCGCTTGAGCGAGATCATAAGAAGCTCGGCAAAGAACTTGAGATTTTCTTCGTCGATGACGAAATCGGAAAAGGCCTCCCGCTTTGGATGCCGAACGGAACAGTCGTTCGCGATGAGCTTGAAAAGTACATGAAAGAGGTCGAGTTCAAAGCAGGCTACCAGCGCGTGTCGACCCCGCACTTGGCCAAAACGGATCTCTACTACAAGACGGGACACCTGCCGTACTACGCGGAAGGAATGTATCCTTTCATGGAGCTCAAAGAGAAGCATGAGACGGCAAGTGGCGCGATTGAAGAAGTGCGCGAGACTTACGTTCTCAAGCCGATGAACTGCCCGCATCACCACAAGATCTTTGGTCACCGACCTCGCTCTTACCGTGAACTGCCGGTTCGTTTGGCTGAATACGGCCAAGTGTATCGTTATGAGGACTCCGGTGCGGTGAGCGGGCTGTTGCGCGTTAGCGGCATGTGCATGAATGATGCGCATATCTACTGCTCGGAGGAACAGATTAAACAAGAGTTCCTGTCGGTGATGGATATGCATCGCCAAGTCTATGAGACTCTGGGGATCTCGAAGTTCTATATGCGCTTCTCGACTTGGGATTCTGAGGATCCTAAAGGGAAGCAGAAATACGTGGATAATCCTCGGGCTTGGGAGTGGAGCCAAAAAAAGGTTCGCGAAGCGATGGAAGAGTCCGGTCTTCCCTTCGTTGAGCGCAAGGGTGAAGCCGCTTTCTACGGTCCAAAAATCGACTTTCAATTCCGCACCGTGACGGGCCGCGAGGAAACTGCTTCAACCAATCAGCTCGATTTCGCCGTGCCCGAACGGCTCGGATTGAAATACATTGGTGCCGACAATCAAGAGCACACTCCCTATTGCATCCATCGGGCACCGATGGGCACCCACGAGCGCTTCACTGCTTTTTTGATTGAGCACTTTGGTGGTGCGTTCCCGACCTGGCTTGCGCCGACTCAGGTGCGCGTCGTCACGGTGAGTGACTCATTCAATGAGTACGCCGATCGCGTCGTGAATGACCTTCGTTCTAAGATGGTTCGTGCAGAGCGGGATCCAGCTCCCGATACCATGGGTAAAAAGATTCGAAATGCTTCAAAACAGAAGATTCCGAACGTGCTGATAGTAGGCGAAAAAGAGCAGCAAGACGGCACGATTACGCTGCGGCGCCATGGAGTGGAAGAGCAGCTCACGATGCCGGTAGCGGATTTTATGACTTGGATCGATGAGGAAATTCGACTCCGCAAGCTTCCGTCTTGGTTTAAGAAAGCCTAAGGGCCCCCACGAAGGGATCCTGTTTGTTCGAGAAGCCTGCTTTTGAGTTCCACTCGGAGGCAGGCTTTTCTTATTTCTTCAGGCCGGAAAGCCCGCCATCGATGACGACGACTTGCCCCGTCATCCAGGTGGATTCTAGGATCGACTCCGCGAGCGGTGCGATATCACCAGGCTGCCCAATCCGTCCAAGCGGGTGCATTTGACGCGAAGCCTCGAGAGCGGTCGCGTTCGATGTGATCGGGAGGGCGAGTGGAGTTTCGACGAGTCCGGGGGCTATCACGTTGATTCTAATTTTTCTTGAAGCATAGCTCGCGGCTGCAGCCTTGGCTAAGCCTTCGATGCCTGCTTTGGCAGCCGCGATGGCTTCATGATTGGCAAAGCCGATCTGCGCTGCGGCCGTTGAGAAGAGAAGAATCGAGCCCCCTTCAGGCTGACGCTGCATGATTTTCGTGGCTGCTCGAACGACGTAGAAAGCCGAGTTGAGGTTGATATTGATCGTAGAATGCCATTCCTCGTCCGTGGTGCGGTGGGCGCTTTTCAAGAGAATGCTTCCGACGGCTAAGATGACCTGGTCAATCCGGCCATGGGTCCCTTGAATCTTCTCGAAGGCCTGGTCGATGGATGCGGATGAAGTGGCGTCCAGAGGCAGAGTTAGGG
>CANMSW010000052.1 GCA_947500275.1 Bacteriovoracaceae bacterium
ATGAAGCGATTTGTGATCGAAGGTATTTATCAATCCGGAATTCCAGAGCAAGAGCTGCAAGTGGCGTTTACAAGAGCGCCAGGAGTCCGATCCTTTCTGAGGAAATCCGGCGTGGTCTCGAGTTTTGAGCTCACTCTGAATCATTTTGAAAACGCGCCTGAGCTGGGTTCATGGGTTCGAGAGAGTTTACCGGGATTTCGGGTTCAGGATTGGATTGAAATGAACGGTCGTCTCTTTGGTTCACTACGCCTCGAGCGCATGGCTATGTTTATCATTCTGGCCTTCATCGTCGTTGTGGCGTCGTTCAATATTGTAACCACGTTGACGTTGATGGTGCTGGAAAAGAAGAAAGAGATTTCGATTCTGCGGGCGATGGGTGCGAGGACGGGGGAAGTGGCCGCTATTTTTGTGGCTGAAGGTATTTTCATCGGCGTGATTGGGGTGGGGAGCGGCACGGTGCTGGGGCTGCTTTTTTGTGGGTTTCTCAAACGTTGGGAGTTCATTCAGCTCCCTGATATTTACTACGACCGTACGCTTCCTGTTCTGGTTGATCCGATTCTGATTCTTCTGGTCGCAGTCGCTGCGACCCTGATTGTCCTGGCAGCTTGCCTCTATCCAAGCCGCAGGGCGTCGCAAATCGAGCCAATCGAAGGCATTCGGTTTGGCTGAAATGATGACTCAGTGAGTTAATCGTGGACCTGAACTTGCCGGATAATCTCTCTACAGTTATGCCCTTCTCTCCTGTTTAAACTTCCTTTTTGAGTGAAAGAGGTCAGAAATGCGTAAGGTTCGAGAGGACAGTCTTAGATCTCGGTTTCCATCGATTGGTCTCCTATCGCTTCTGGTATTTCTTTCAGCCCTTCGAGCGAGCGCTGGGGAAGTCGCCATTGTTTGCGCTCATCCGGAAGTCGCTACAAAAGCACCCATGGCCGTCGCGGAAAGGTGGCGAACCTGGTCTGTCTTACAACACCTTGGACGTGTTTATGACCGAGTGGATGTTCAATCTTGTATCGCTCCTCGAGATGCCATTCAGGTTGCTGCTCAACTTGTCGCCCGGACTTCGCGACATCGAACTGACTTTTTTGATTTTCGTGCGAGTGATCTTGTAGACTCCGAACTCTTCTATCGTGAGCTCACTCAGTTGATGATGTCGCGCGAGGCCTCTGGATCGGCATTTGAGCGACTAAGATTAGTGATTCTTCCGACGAATGCCGGCTCTAAAATGTGGCATAAACTCGGAGCGCGAGCCGTTCTCGTTGCACCCCCGTTCCGAAGTGAAGTGACCGAACGAGCTTGGATCTCGAGTTTCGTGAGGTCCTGGACCGAGGGAAGCCGTCTTTCGGTCGCTCTCAATGGAGCACACCAAGACGCTCTGAGTTTTCATGAGTCACTCGTACCTTGGCTTGCGGATTCATGGCCAGTGGGTCGAAGGTTAGAACGGCGGTTTGAGGTTTTAGGTCAAGATGTTCAGCGAGGATTTTTGCTCGGTCGATCCTCTGTAGACGCAGGTATATCTCTCCCGCAGGGACGAGTCGTCTTCGATCAGAAGGTGCTAAGCCCCCCTGCATCCTTTCGGTCATTGACTGACTCGAGTGGTGTTCAGCTCTTTGGTGCCCTGGCATTGCCAGGGGCTCAATTGGTTCCGAACTCAGGCGGAGTTTCGGAGTTGATTGAAAAGGCATCTGGGCCTGCCTGGGAGCTTCTGAAAGGCTCATTTCCATATCCAATCGCAGGGATCCCTGGGCGAATTGATGAAGATTCTCCCGACGGCGAGCTCGCTTGGATCGATGGCGACGGGCTTCGTTATTTTCTTTCTCCCCTTCGGAGTTGGCTAGGAGATAGCACTGACCGCTTATTGGGCGCGATCTTGGGTCTGCGATTGAACCGTCGTGAGTCTGGCTTAAGTTTGGCTCTCCATCTTCGGCAAGCTCTGCAGATTCCGATGTCGCAAGTCGATTTAAAGATCCCTGATGGTGAGTTGAGATCGATTCATCTTCCTCGTACACTTCGTCTTGGTGTTTCTATTCGGGATGGGGTTGTCGTCATGCGGGTTCTGCCGGTGGTCGATTCTCCGTTTTCATTTGAGATTGTGTGGAAGGGAATATCTGTCTTGCTTGAGCCCCAGTCGGCAGTAGCTGACCTTGGAACTGGGGATGCGCGGGTCGAAGCGACTGTTCTGGGTGGATTAATCCCTTTCGTCGCGCGGGTAAATCTCTTTGAGAAGCGGTTCGATGGGATAGATTTTTGGTCCTCGATTGATCGTGGCTTTGAAAAACTCAAGTGGCCGAAGGTTCGTTTTAGTCAGAATTGAAAGGGGAATTCTCCATGAGTACGAATAACAATCCTTGTTTGGAGTTGGATTCGAAGCTGCCTTTTGAGGCAATTCCGTTTGATGAGATCAAAAATGAGCATTTTGAGCCGGCTTTTGAGGCGGCTATCAAAGAAGCGCGGGATCATTTGCAAGCGATACGGGTTTCTCAGTCCCCTTCGACTATCGAATCGGTGATCTTGGCGCTCGAGCAAAGTACGGAAAAGGTTGATCATGTCGGTGCGCTTTTTTCAAATCAGCTGAGCGCAAATACGAATGAACAATTGCAGTCGCTCGCCCAGAGAATCATGCCCGAGTTAGCGGCATTCTCGAATGATATTCATTTAGATCCGATCCTTTTTTCAAAGGTGAAAGTAGTTTGGGATACTCGCGGCTCGTTGAGCTTGGACGGCGAGACGGCTCGACTCCTTGAGAAAACCTATAAGTCCTTTGTTCGGAACGGCGCACTTTTGAGTGACTCCGCTAAGAATAGACTTCGGGAGGTCGATCAGCGATTGGCTGTTATTCAGCAGACTTTCTCGGACCACGTTCTTGCCGACACCAACCGCTACGAATTGCTTCTAACGGAGGAGGCAGAGGTTGCTGGGCTACCGCCACGCGTTCGTGATGCTGCAGCTCATTTGGCGCACGAGAAAGGGAAGTCATCAGGGTGGCTTTTCACTTTGCATCAACCGAGTCTCTTTCCGTTTCTCCAATACTCGGAGCGGAAGGATCTTCGTGAACGCCTTTGGCGTGCGGCCAACGCCCGTGGACTTTCCTCGGAAAATAATAACCGAGGTCTGGTGCTGGAAATCGTCAAGCTTCGCCAAGAGCGGGCAAAGCTTTTGGGGTACGCCACTCACGCAGACTTCGTTCTCGAGGAGCGGATGGCGTCGAATCCAGCGCGAGTTCGGGAGTTTCTTGATCGATTGATCGCTGCGTCGCGCCCGGCGGCTGAGCGGGATTTGAACGATTTGAGGGTGGCGTCCGGGTCGGATATTCAGCCGTGGGACGTGGCGTTTTGGTCCGAGAAGCTGAGGCGTACTCGTTTTGATCTGGATGAAGATCAGCTTCGCGGTTACTTCCCAATTGATCGAGTTGTTGAAGGGGTTTTCGAGCACGCTCGTAGACTTTATGGTCTCGAATTCAAGAAACGATCTGACTTGCCCGTCTATCATACAGACGTGACCGCTTATGAGGTCATCGATCAGGAAGACGGTCGCCACATCGGACTCCTGTATGCGGATTTTTTCCCACGTACTTCAAAGCGCTCGGGAGCTTGGATGACTTCTTACCGAGAGCAGGGGCTTATGGGGGGTGGAGTGAAACGCCCTCATATCGCGATTGTTTGTAATCTTACGAAGCCGACCGCAGGCGCTCCGTCATTGTTGAGCCTCGATGAGGTCCGGACTGTGTTTCATGAGTTCGGGCACGCATTGCACGGACTGCTTTCGGAATGTCGTTATCGTTCCGTTTCAGGAACGAACGTGTACTGGGATTTTGTCGAGCTGCCCTCGCAGATCATGGAGAATTGGATTCGTGAGAGAGAGGGCTTGGAAGTGTTTGCCCGGCATTACCTCACCGGTGAGGTGATACCTGAGACTTTGATTCAACGTATTCAGGCTTCGGCTCAGTTTCAGGCAGGGTGGTTTTCGCTGCGGCAATTGAACTTTGCAACACTCGATCTTCAGTGGCACGGGACCGATATATCGAGTGTAGAGAATATTGAGGAATTCGAGGCGAAAGCCACGGAGAAGACCCGTTTATTTCCAGTTTATGCTGGCACATCGTCGTCTGCGGCGTTCAGTCATATCTTCTCAGGCGGATACTCGGCCGGATATTATAGCTACAAATGGGCTGAAGTTTTGGATGCAGATGCATTTGAACTCTTCCGCGAGAAGGGGATCTTTAATCGCGAAGTTGCAATGCGATTTCGGAAAGAGATTCTAGCAAGGGGCGGTTCTGATCATCCGATGGAACTTTATAAAAAGTTTCGGGGCCGCGAGCCTTCCCAGGATGCCTTACTGCGTAGGGACGGTTTGGTTTAATGTTCTTTTCCTGGGGTGGTTTCGTTCGTAGGCGCCGAGTAGAGACTCACCTCGTTTCGCTTACTCTTCTTTTTATCTTCCTCGGTGCTTGTGCGACGTCCGATTCGATTGAGGTCGAAAAGCGGGATAGGGATGCAGAGGTTAAAGTAGGGCGCGCACTGGCAGCCGCAGTGCTAGGGCGTACCCCTTTGCTTTCGGAAGGAGAGTGGGCTGCTCGAAGTGAGTATCTTCGCTCTTTGGGGGGAGTATTGGCGCGGCGTTATGGACGGCCGGACGTGAGCCACCAATTTGCTTGGGTGGATTCGGATGAGGTGAATGCGTTCGCGGCGCCCGGCGGCTATATTTTTCTCACTCGAGGTTTGTTTCAAAGAGTTTCTTCCGAAGATGAATTGGTCGTGATTCTGCTTCATGAAATTTCTCACGTGACCGAGCGCCACGTTTACAAAAAAATCGCGCCTCCCAGATCGACGGGCGTAGGTTTTGTCTTGGCTAGGCTTCTGGCAGGCGGAAAAGGGGATCTGGGAGTGGCCGTTTCGAGATCGGTCACTCAGGGGTTACAGATCTTGTTCGAGACCGGGCTAGGTCAAGAATACGAGCGCGAGGCGGACCAGGCCGGTGTCGCAATGGCATCGGCACTGGGATATGATCCGCACTCCTTGGTGAGGTTTTTAACTGAATCTCAAGATCAAGCTTCCGTAAAGCTTCGGTTGCCGGCTACGCACCCACCTTTGGATCGTCGTAAGGAGTGGGTCGTGAGTTGGATTCGTGATCAAAAACTTGATGAGGTATCTGCCATGGCATCTCGTGCGCTTTCTGTGGGCTCATTGAAGGCGCGTCGGGAACGGTTTATTCGAATGATGGGCCGTAAGGGGTGATGATGATCTGTTCTCGAGTGAGAAATCTTTCGCGCATGCTCCCCCTGCTCGGGCTCCTTTTTAGGGCGGATCCCGTTTTGGCAGCCGAAACCTGGTACTATAAGAGTCTTCTTGTCGGAGAGCGAGCTTCGGGCATGGGTGGGGCCTATTCAGCGATTGCCGACGATCCAAGTGGTGCGTGGTATAACCCGGCTGGACTAGTCATGGGGCGTGAGAGTTACTTGAGTGGGTCTGTAAACGCCTATCAGACAAGTTCCATTGAGTTTGAGAATGTGCTGTCGGGATCCTCGTATGTCTATCGATCGCAGGGTTTAATTCCGTCTTTTTTTGGGTTCACTCAGGAGCTAGCTCCGAAGACCAAGTTTGGCTTTTTATTGATGGTTCGAGATAGTTTGTCGCAAGAGCAAGATGATCTTCTGGCAAATTTAGAGACCGAGGAGAGTAACCTCACTTCGATTACGCGGCAGTTACTGAGGAACAGAACGTCCTATGTCGTCGGGCCTGCCCTATCTCAGCAGCTGAGCCCGCGTCTTATGATTGGGCTGTCTGCGTTCATGCTTTATCAGTCAGAGCGGTTCTTAGATCAGCAGCGGGCGCTCTATATCAATGATGTGGATCCGCTCAAGCGAGACTATCAACTCAATATGACCTACTTGACGCGAGAGGCCTGGGGCGTGATGCCCAAGCTTGGCGTGCTTTACATTCCGTATCCGCGTCTCAGCGTTGGGCTCACGGTCGGGAAGTCGTTTCACATGGCAGGTACGGGCAGTGCGAAAGTGATGGGCACCCAAGTGGACGGGGATTCCATTGTGGTACCGACTGGTGATTTCTCCACTGACTTTTCTGCCGCTGATTATTCATCGATCCGGTCTCGAGTTTTATCGCCCTATGAGGCGTCTCTCGGGCTTGCATGGTTTCCGTCTGAGGTGTGGACCTTGTCCGCCCAGCTGGATGGACAGACTGCGGATCCCGAGTTTCAATATGATGTGGTTCCGACTTGGAACGCAGCAGTCGGGGCCGAATGGGCGGGGATTCCGCAGATGCCGCTCCGGCTAGGATTTTTTACAAATAATTCAAACACTCGGGGTTTGAGTTCGTCTGGCACGGATCAGAGAGAGCATGTCAACCAGCTAGGCGCGTCTGGTGGGCTCAGTTGGTTGAGTCCAGGAAGTTCCATTTCGGTTTCGACCACCTACCAGTGGGGTCTTGGATCTGGGCAAATTATTTCTGGTATCACCGATGTACAAGATGTTTCGGTGAGTTCACTCACATTCTTTCTGTCGGGTTCCTACCAACTCTAGGTTGAAGTTGCTCAATAGCTAGGGAGCGTTCGTTCAATTTCCTGAGTCAGACTTTGGGCTAGACTTGAGTTCAGATGATTTACAGATTCGATTTCAAGTCTTTCGAGAGATTTAAAGTCTTGAACTTCAGGGGCTCCATTTTCTTTTCGTGCCTGGAGGCCGCGCACTCCCATTGTGACAGCTCCCGATCGACGGGATCGAATCTCCTTCAATGAGTGGTCCTCATTCTTTTGAGTTCTGCTGATTTCGTTTCTAACGACGGGTTGTTCGGAGATCGTAAACTTGAAGACAAAGCCTTCTTTTCCCTGTGAAGAACGAACGTAGGTCCAAATGCCTTGTTTTTGTTCCAATACCACAAGGGTTTCCCCTGTGTATAACAGGCTTATTGTTGCGCTTGAATGACTTGGTGTTGCTTTAAGTTCCACTCTTCCGCTTCCTTTGACCCATGCCACCTTCGCCGGCGGCTGTGTTTCATTAGAAAACCCAATGATTGGGAACAGGGTGAAAGCGATCGCAAAAAGAACTGGGTTTAGGAAAGTGGCTGGATTCAGTTTGGAGGCGCTCATATCATTATAATAACCTAATTGGGTTCCGAGTCATCCTCGTTCCTCGAAGCGGAATTGGAGCAGGGTCAGTTTTGACCCAGGGGGTAGCTGGCACGGAGTTTTTGGAGTGCTTGCCGTACCAGACTTTCGGTCTTGAAGCTCAACTCTCCGGCTTGAGTGGGTACCAGTCCCACGGTTGAGATGGGGTCTAGAAACTGGATGTAGATATCTCCCGGCACGGGGAGAAAGCGGCTCTTCGGTAAGCACTCAAACGCTCCGTGGACGACCACCGGGTGAATGGGCGCCTGAGCTTGGATCGCAATGTGAAAAGCGCCTTTTTTGAAGGGGAGTAATTCTCCAGTCGGAGAGCGGGTTCCTTCGGGAGCGACTACCAGTGAGCGTCGATCTTTGCGGATTCGGTCGGCAACGCCTTCGAGAGATGCGAGGGCCTTTGCCGTATTTGCTCGATCGATTCGAATGAAGTCCAGTGCCCAAAACATAAGATTGAGAATGGGTATCCAGATAACTTCTTTTTTCCCGATGGTGACTGGTGAGGGCGGGCATATATAACCGCCCCACGGTAGATCCAGGGTGCTTTGATGATTACAAATCACGACGCGAGCCTCGATTGTTTCGAAGGTGGATGGGTTCAAAACGTGAATTCTGATCTTTAGGATTTTAAAGGTCGCACGTGCCCAAAGTCGAATAGCCCGCATCATGATCAGGGGGGGCGTTCTCTTGAGGATCAGAAGATGCAAGCCCAAGATGACTGGCCAGTAAATGATCATGAATGCCCATGCGATTACGAATCGCAGGAGTCGAAGAGGGAGCTGGATCAGGTGCCTCGGGTTGTTTTTTGCCATGACCCTGAATGACCTCCCTCTTTCTCGGCGTCAATTAAAGTCTGAAGGATACACCGGCAAAAAGGTTTACGTCTTCAGCTTCACTCGTCAGACCAAACGAAGATCCGATATCCCACTGAAGATTCGAGGTCATACCCCAGGTTAGGCCCAGGTCGAGGGTAGCGAGCCAGGGTGAGGAGCTGATTTCGTTGTAAAACTCCACGAATCCACCCAAATCGCCATAAATCTCACGGCTAAATGTGGCCATGGTTGCTAGATTGAAACGGTCGGTGACCGTTCCTTCTCCCGAGAGGGAGAGGGATGGCTCGAGCATGATTCCACCTGATATATTTTCGGGGAGGGAGTACGCGAAGGGTATCGCGGCACCGAGGACGGCAGTTGATGCGCCGATCTCGTCCGACCGAGTAGGGATTGTGTAATAGGGCATGATGGCTAAAGCTGTATCGCCGTCATCGTTCCCATAGAGGTTCCCTTTTAGGCGAATAGTAGTATCACCGTATCCATTTTTTGAATCGGATTCAGAGGAGTTGATTACCAAAGACTCCGCGATCACTTGGAGGTCGATCGACTCGGTAAGTCCCGCTTTGGCATTGATGCCTGCCACGACCGTATCAGATGAGTTACCCTTGATCGTCGAGTTGACAAGATCGATTTCGAATTGGAAGTGACCGGGGTCAACTGAGTAAGGGCTCTCGGTTCGATCTGGTCGATCGGTCGAGAGCTCACGGAGTTGTTCCGCTGGAACTGGATTAATAAGAGAGTAGGAACTCTTGTCGGCGGCCGAAGCATGATGCGTAAATAACGAAGGAATGATAAGAATGAGGAGATGCCGAGATAATTTGGGCATAAATGTCGCTTTCTGGTCTCCGATCCTGGAGCCCGTTCTATCAGTTAAAATTGGTATAGGAATGATGCGTTGGAGTCGGGCGAAACTCAATTTCTTTAGGGGCTACCCACGTTTCTTAGAGGTCTTCACATAGACAGCGGGCGCTACCAGTTTGAGTCCCGCTTTTAACCCGAGTCCGGCCTCGGAATGCCCTAAGAATAAGTATCCATCCTCAGGCAGGATTGACTTCGCCCGCTCGACTACTTGAAGAGCGAGTTCCGGCGCGAAATACATGAGGGCGTTTCGAAGAAAGATAATGTCTGCAGTTCGGACTGGCCATTCAGTCGACAGTAGGTTTGCTGATCTGAACCGGCAGAGTTGGTGCAGGTCGTTTCGGATTCGCATCCAGTCGGAAAGTTCGGATTTTCCCCGTTCAACGTAAGCTTGCGCAAAATTTGAGGGAATCTGAGTGAGGGTTTTATAAGGGTAGACCCCATTGATTGCTCTTTCAACCGATCTCGAATCGAGATCGGTTCCGATGAGTTCGATTTGGAGGGGACGTTTCCGGGTCGGGTTCTCCTGCGCAGGCAATAGAAACATCGAGTGGATCAACATCGCGATCGAGTAAACTTCTTCGCCACTTGAGCAAGCGGCCGACCAAATTCGAAGGGGTCGGTTTTGCTGAAGAAGTTTCGGTAGTGCTGTTTTACAGAGAAAATCAAAGTGATCCGGTTCCCGAAAAAAGTGTGTCGTATGGGTCGAGACCAAAGAAAGGAGCTCTTTAAGCTCTTCGTGTCGATGAGTTCGAAAGTATGCGAGGTAATCGTTTAGTTCGTGAAGAGAAAGCTCTCTTGCGCGTTGATGAAGACGGCCTTCGACTAACCTTTTCTTTTGATCACCTAAGCGAATACCGCTGATCTCCTCGATCAGCGCCGTAATATCTTTCACAGGATCACGTTCTCGTAATGCTATTTTTTCAAGTAATGAGCGGAGATCGGATCGTGAGAACGGTTTTCTGAGGAGATCGAATCCACCGCATTGAATCACTCGCTGAAGGAGATCAGGATTCGGGTCACCCGAGATAAATACCCACTGCTCTCCGGTGCGACGAGAGCTTGATTCACGGGCAAGGCTGAGTTTGAGATCGAGCGCATTTCCGTCGGGAAGATGAATATCGGATAGGACAAGATCATAGGTGATCTTCGCCAGGGAGTCGCTCGCTTTCCCGAGGTCTTCTGCAGAATCGACCGAGAAACCGAGCTTTTCTAGTTCACGCGCGAGTGCGTGACGGGTGAGTTCGTCATCCTCGATGACGAGGCCCCTCTTCTGAAGACGGGCGTCTAGTTTGAACGACTGGCTGTTCAAGCCGCCTCCTTCTTTCTCGGAGTTCTTTTCTTTTCGGTAAAGCCTGAGAAAAGGTGCCAAGTGATGCTGTTGAGTGGGATGCAGTGGTCCACGGCGCCGATCTCGACTGCTGCTTTAGGCATCCCAAAGACCACGCAACTGTCTTCGTCTTGGGCAATAGTAGAAGCCCCACGATCATGAATCATCTTCATACCTTGTGCGCCGTCTCGACCCATCCCTGTGAGGATTGCAGCGGCTACCCGCAGGGTTTTACCCAGGTGCTGGGTCGTGGACTTCTGATTCATAAGAGCAGCGACACTGTTGAAGAGGTGGTCAACTGCGGGCCGGCATCCATGAATGGGGGCTGCTTCACTTGTTTCCAAAAGAAGTCCTTGTTGGCATGCACGGACTCCGAGGTGTTTACCTCCCGCGGCAACATAGATCGTATTTTCTTCGAGTTTCATCCCGTCCGATGCTTCGACGCATCTCACTTTCGAAATATCATTTAGCCGATTTGCGAAGAGCGCTGAAAAAAGCTTAGGAATGTGTTGGACGATGAGGATGGGGGGTGTTTTCTCAGGCATTCGAGCGACGACGGATCTGATCGCTTCAATTCCTCCGGTGGAGGCACCCATGAGAATGAGATCTCTAAATCCCGCCTCCTGAGTCCATTGAATCCCTGGTCCGATGCTGGGTGTGCTTGAGTTTCCGACTCTTCCTACGCGCGGTTGTTTTTTTCCCTTAAAAACACTTCGCAATGTTGCGCGGACGGTCTCTGCGTTCCCCTCTAGGTTCATCCCCTGGGGTTTCTCAATGTAATCGGATGCCCCGAGCTCCAGGCAGCGTAAGAC
>CANMSW010000053.1 GCA_947500275.1 Bacteriovoracaceae bacterium
CGCGCGGAAATGATATTTGGATGCACGTGAAGGGGAAACCGGGTGCGCATGTGGTCGTTCCGGTTCCGTCGGGAAAGTCGGCCTCACTCGAAACCTTGCTCGATGCAGCCCAGCTCACGCTCTTTTATAGTGGCGGCCAGGACTGGGGAAAAACCGAGATCGACTACACTTTCAAGAAGAACGTCAAGCGGATTCGAGACTCCAGTGAAGCGAGCTACACTCAAAATAAAACGCTCGTCGTCCAAAATGAGGCTGTCCGAATCCAGCGACTCCTCGAGCAAATCCTGTAGTTTTTTTGACCGATCACCTCAACTCTTCCAGAGTTCGCCTCACTCCGTGCTTCGCTGAACTGGATGGATCCCAATGCGGTCGCCTACCACCATGAAGTATCCTCCAGAGATCCCGAGGGACCGTGCCCGCGCCTCAGTGCGAGGTGCTCTGTACCCGAGCTTCATGAATCAGCTCTGTCTCATCGGGCGGCGAGGCACATCCATCCATGGATTCCTTGCGCCCCTTCGGGGCTGCGCCTTCCATGGCGCTAGAGGCCTCTTCACCCGATGAGACAGAGCCGCTTCATGAAAAATCACCACTCAAAGGCAGCCGCCGAGGGGGGAGGCACGGGCACAACGAGCCCTCGCCCCGAAGTGGGGGTGCGGGTCCTCGGCGGTCGGTGGAGTGAGGGAGCGCAGGCGCGATCCAGTTCAAAAGGCACGTAACTCGAGCGCGTTCTTGATCGCTCCACCCGATGCGCGCGGACGACATCCTCCAGCGATTCCGAGGAACCGCGCCCGCGCTTCGCGTTAGATTCTGAGATGAAGCTATACGCCATCTTTTGATTAAAACCGACCCTGAATCCACCGATTCCGCGCGGACTCATCGAGCCGAGACGCAGCCTTAGCTGCTGGCCTTCTTGATCACCCACTCCAAGGCTTCTTCTTTCGAGTTCAGAACACCTTCCAGGGCGAGGTCCTCCGCCTCTCGTAAAAGCGCCGTGAAGCGAGGGCCGGGCCGCAGACCTAAACCGATCAGATCCTCGCCGCTCAGGAGTTTGGAGTCGCGCAAGGTTCCCGCTACCCTGCGCGATTCGTAAGATCTCCAAAGGGTCGAGCAAAACGCCCAGGCCGCAAGATTCCCATCGATGCACACGGCCTCAGCGCGATGGAGTTCCAGGAGTGGTTCAAAGTACGGCTCTCTCACCCAGCGTTGCAGAGTTGCATCGCGCATCCGAAAGGCTTCTCGAAACTTAGGGAGGTCGGAAATCAACGATCGAATGATTGATATCTCTTTTGCGGATAGTCGGAGCGCTTCACCATGCAAGGCAGCTCGCTCGGCCGACAATTGGGCCATCGCTGTCGGATTGTCGACTGCCGACTCCGAATCGACTCGACCTAAGCGATGAAAAAGCGCTGCCCACGCAACATGAACATCGCGCACCGGTGCTAGCGCACCGAGGAGTTCCAGTGTCGATTTCCAATCGCGTGGATGGCGCCGTAACAAGTCCAGTCGCGGCAAAATATGCGCAAGCAATCCCAACGCGGCCAAATCCTCGATGGCGCCGCGAGGATCGCGCGATTTCAACATCAGAGTCAGTTCGTCGCGAATTCGTTCGGCGCTGATCTTTCCAATCAAGCGCGCGCGGGCCTGAATGGCTGCGCGAGTTTCAGGTTCAATTCGAAAGCCGAGTGCGTGCGAAAACCGAACGCCTCGCAGGAGCCGCAGCGCGTCCTCGCTAAACCGCTTATCGGGTTTTCCGATCGAACGAATGACCCTAGCCTCCAGATCGGGAAGCCCGTCCACCGGATCCAAGATCCGAGCGGTTTTGGGATCGAAATAAAAAGCGTTGATTGTGAAATCGCGACGGCGGGCATCTTCTTCCAGACCCGCAAATCGGACGCGAACGGGGTGGCGATGATCCCGGTACTCAAGATCCTCGCGGAAAGTGGCGACCTCAATAAAGCGATCAGACTCGGTGCTCGTAGGGTCGATCCTTGTGACAGGAACTTTCAAAACGCCAAAAGCCTTACCCACCGTAAGGGACTCTGGAAATAATTCCTCGAGCCGATTCGGATCAGCGTCGGTTGCAATATCATGGTCCTTCATCTCTCGCCCAAGGAGGTAGTCGCGTACACTTCCCCCCACGATATAAGCGATATGTCCGCCTTGATTCAGCCGCTGAAGGACGGTCCGAACCACCTCAGGAATCGGAAAAGGCCGATCAGTCCGGATCGACTTCAAGATTCCGACCCTCCACCTGATACTGACTTTTTAAGACTGGATCCGCTTCGAACTTGTTCGGGGCTTGAGAACCTTCGGCTTGCCTCGCCCGACGGCGAACTGGAGCATCACCCTGAGCATCTGCTCCCTGGCTCTCTTCCGCTGAAGAGGAAGCCACCTGGGCACCGGTTGTTGCGGTAGGCGTAGGAGCAGGCGATGGCGTTCCAGGATCCGCAAGCGCGGAAACACCACCGAATAGGATCAACGCGATGCTTACTAAAGAGTGCGTTGGTAAGATCACGTCCTTTTTCCTTCCTTTTTCAGTTGGACCCTACCCTAGCCAAAACTAGATACTTTGTCCTTAGCGAATCAACACTTCGCGAGGACGCGCCCCATCCTGGGGTCCTACGATCCCGCGAGATTCCATCACTTCCACCATCCGCGCCGCACGATTGTACCCAATCTTAAAGTGACGCTGAAGTGAGCTTGCGGAAATGAGACCGGTCTTGCGGCCCAACTCCACGGCTTCATCAAAGAGTTCATCCTTGTCCTCATCAGAGTCGGAGTCCTCGTCCTCATCTGACTCGTCTTCGATGATCTCGTTTCGATAAGCGGGCTTGCCTTGCTCCTTGAGAAAACCAGTAATCTTGGCAATCTCTCCGTCATCCAAATAGGCACCAGTTAAACGGAGCAAATGAGCAGTGCCGGGAGGGATAAATAACATATCCCCTTGGCCCAGAAGCCGCTCTGCACCTTGACGATCCAAAATGGTTCTCGAGTCGGTGTAACTTGCCAATTGGAATGAAAGACGAGACGGCAAGTTCGCCTTGATGAGCCCGGTCACGACGTCGGTCGAAGGCCTCTGAGTGGCGATGACTAAGTGAATCCCTGCCGCGCGTGCTTTCTGCGCGATTCGAGCAATCGAGAGTTCCACTTCTTTCTTAGCGATCATCATCAAGTCCGCCAACTCGTCGATAATCACGACGATGTACGGAAGTCTTCCGATCCGCGCTGAACCGTCTTCGTCCTGCTCGAACGCCTGCATCCAGTCGCCACCCGTCATTTTCTCGAGACCTTGGGTCTGCTCGGCCTCGCTGATGAGAAGATCCCGGACGACGTCCGCCCCCATCTCCTCGACCTTTTGATTATAGGCTCCGAGGTTTCGAGCTCCGACCATGGCAAGAATGCGGTACCGCCGATCCATCTCGCGCACGGCCCACTTCAAGGCATTCGCAGCCTGGTGTGGGTCATCAACCACCGGCAACAGCAAATGAGGAATGTCTTGGTAAGCAATGAATTCGTTGAACTTCGGATCGACCAAGATCAGTCGCATTTGATCCGGAGTGTATCGATAGAGCAGTGAGCAGATCAGTCCGTTCATAAAGACAGACTTACCGGAACCCGTCTGGCCCGCGCAGAGTAAGTGAGGCATTTTCGCGAGATCTGCGATCACCGGCTGGCCACCGATATCTTTTCCCATGACTACCGGAATCGAATGCTTCCCACCAAAGAAGTCCGGTGAATCGAGAAGCTCGCGGAAAAAAACCATCTGCCTGACATCACTTGGGATCTCAATCCCCACAACAGCCTTACCGGGTAGTGGCGCAAGAATACGAACGCTTTGGGCTGCGAGCGCCATCGACAAGTCGTCTGCGAGCGACGCGATTTTGGAAACCCTCACCCCAGGCGCAGGCTTGAACTCATATAGAGTAATCACTGGCCCCGGTCGGACTGCCGTCACTTCGCCTTCAATTTGGAATTCTTGGAATTTCTCTCTTAACAGTTGAACGTTTTGCTTCAATCGATCGTGATCGATTTGAACCTGCCCCTTCGGGGGCGTTTTCAGGAACTGAAGGGTGGGTAACTTCCATTGACCCCGAGGCTTACGAAGTTCCTTCATCACAGTCTTCAGGGTCGACTTAACTTTTGACTCCCCACCTTCAGCAGCGTCTGGTGCTGCAGCCGCAGATTCAGGCGGAATGATTTCCACTTCAACCATCGAAAGTTGATCGCCTTTTTTCTTCTCCTTAGCACCGGATTCGTTCTCGCCTGACTCTTCTGTTTCAATGTCAGATTCGGACTCCTCCGCGTCCTGGGACTCCTCGAACTCCTCGGTGTCCGCAATCAGCTCGGCCTCGGACACTAACTTTTTCTTTGTAGAAGGCTCACTCGCCTTGCCCTTCGTCTTCGTGGACCCAATCGCCTCAAGAATATTCGGAGCCTCGGAGTGGAGCGTCGACTCCAACGGAGACTTCTTCGCTTCGACGGGGACCGCTTCGACATCGAGGATCTCGTCTTCTTTTTCCTTCGGCTCGGCGATTACATCGACCGGCTCTGATTTCACTTGGGCAGATTGATTCTGCGCCCGCTCGCGCGCTTTACGGATTCCGGACTCGATTAATTTCTGGAGGGAATCCCCTAAGTAGTGGGCACCCCGCATGGCAACGACTCCAGCGCCATAAGCCAGTGCGGCTCCCGTAATCCGTGCCATTTTCCAACTGATTCGCCCGAGAATCGCGCCGACTTTTCCAAGCAAAGCGACCACACTGATCGGAGTCGAAAGCGCAAAGGACAGAAGAAAGACTAAAAGCGAGACAATCGAAGATCCGAGCGGATTAAACTGCGCGAGAAGGTTCTCTGCAAACCAATATCCTAATGCGCCACCTGTCAAAAGAAGCTGGCCCGAGAATGGCCAGAACTTCCACTGAATGGCCAAGAAGACAGTCAAAGACACCACGGAGACAATCATCCCCGAAAGGGTCCCCCAGAATCGACCATGACCTTCTTGTTTATGGAGCCCAATACCACCGAACACTAACGCGGCGGGAACCAGGAAACCGGCGATTCCGAAAGAATGAAGGATGGCGGACGCCAACCAAGATCCCGCTTTTCCGCAGGCATTTAACGCCGGACCTTGGGAGTTGCTGAACCAAGAGGGATCAGAGGGCACCCAAGTCAATAGCGCAGCGAGAGTGAAGGCTGACGCTCCGTAGAGGCAAAGCGTCGCTGCTTCACGTTTCCAATTTCGTTCTTTCGAATGACTCGGCAAATTTTTGATCATTCCGCTTCCTGCAGAGTTGATGGCACGGGAACTTCCGTGTCAGTTTTCCATAGTTTCATGGTACACGGGGAATCATGGCGCGCAAAAACTTGTCTCGTGAGGAAATGGTTCTGGCCTATGACCTCGGCGGTACGAAAGTAGCCGTTGGAGTGGTCAATCGTCACGGAGATATCATCGAAGAGCTCCGCGAGCCCATTCGTCTCCACGAAGGAAAAGCTGCTGTTTTGCGCCAACTTTCTGACTGTGGGAAACAACTTCTCAAAAAATTTCCTGCAATAAAACGCGCCGGCGTCGCCTCTGCCGGGCCTCTCCACCCTGAGCGCGGAACGCTTTTGGATCCCACGAATTTCGGTAAGGGCGCGAAACGATGGGGAGAAGTTCCTCTTGCCCAGATCCTCTCGAAGTCGCTAGGGATTCCCGTTGCTCTCGAAAACGACGCAGCTGCCGCCATGCTCGCGGAACACTGGGTCGGAGCCGCAAAGGGCTCAAAAAACGCCATGATTTTGACGTTAGGCACAGGTCTTGGGACCGGCGTGATAGCGAATGGCAAACTCGTTCGGGCGGGACGAGGTCTGCACACAGAAGCCGGCCATGTCATTCTCCGTGCAGGAGACACTGCGGCAAAATGCGGATGCGGGAATCTGGGCTGCGCTGAGGCTTATCTGTCTGGAAATGGCTTCGCTCGCTGGGTTCACGCCACGAGTCAACTCAAGGGTCAGGTCCAAAAGAAACGAGATGCGCGTGAGATCGCTGAGCTCGCACGCAAAGGAAATCGTCCTGCGAAGGCAGCATTCCATGAGATGGCGAATCTGATGGCAGTGGCCATTCACAACTATGTCGTCGTTTTCTGCCCTGAAGTCATCGTTCTGACCGGGAGCTTCGCCGCGGCGTCAGACCTTTTCCTTCCACAAGTTCGCAAAGAGACGGCACGCCTACTCAAGCGCAGACGCGAAGGAATCGACCTTCTTCCGGAAATTCGCCTCTCTTCACTCGATAACCATGCGGGACTTTTGGGGGGTGCGTGGATCGCCTTCCACTCTAAAGAAAGCTAAAAGTGATTTAACGCGAGTACCACTCAATCACGCTTTCAAGTTTCGCGATCAAACTTGAAACAGCGAAGGAGTAGTTCTTGAGGAACTGCTCTTCGGTCGAGAGCCCCTCACTTTGTGGATGATCGTCGACAATATCAGTGATCGACTTCAATAAAACCAAGGGAACGGCCCGCGCCTCGCAGATCGTCGCGATCGCTGCCGCTTCCATTTCCTTCACGGAAGCGCCCAGCCTCAGTAAATGCTTCATGTCTTCATCGGTGCAGTCCAGAGAATCGCCACTCGAAACGACCCCTGCCTTCAAGCCCAGCGCCTGACGCAACTCGAGGTCGTGACGAACGGGGCGATGCCCTTCCGAAAAACGAGGGAAATTCCCAGGCAATTGAACTCGGCGATCATGAAAGACGACGGGAGACTCTCCGAGATAAACATCCCCAACCTGACCGCCCCGAGCATGAAATCCTCCGGCAGTCCCCGCGTTGATAATCATGCGAGGCTGAAACTGCGAGATCAAAACGTGCGTCAAAAGACCGGCCGAAAGGGTTCCAATCGAGTCGACTTGATCACGGGGGTGAATTCCTGCAATCGCTACGATCACCTCGTTACCCAGGCGCGTCTGACCCTGATGAATGAGGAACCCATATCGATGATCAGGAACCGAAAGTGAAATCGGCTGAAAATGACCTGCCGCTAGAAGCGGCGCCGCTTCCATGCGCATGGCAAATTGAATCACTAAGGGTCCCTGACTCATGGATGCAAAGCCTCCTCAAAGGGCAAACGAGACACCTGCGACCATGAGGTCGTGACTCACTTCTCCGCGAAGCGTCCACTGAGGCGAAACATTCCAGAATGCGCCGATCCCGAATCTTGGAGACAGGTTAAAGGAACCGTCGACACCCCCTGAAAGTCCGCCAATGGCGAAAGGGGTCCATTCGGCATTTTTCACAAAATCCCAACGGCCGTGAACGCTATAAATGAAGCGGGTCGACGCACTCCCAAAGCCAACGCCTAATTCGGTTTCGATATAGACTTGATCGTTGATATCTTGGATGAACCCGTCGTCCAGCACTTTCCATGCAGCTGAACCGAGAATGGCAAAACGCCCATCATTTCCAGCCCAGCCCAGACCGACCAGCGCTCCGAAGTCGCCCTTCAGCGTTGGGGGCGCTCCTTTCCAATCCTCAGCAGCATTTTGCCCCTCTTCTGCACGGGCAAACGAAGCATTGAGTCCAACACTCGCTCCTAAAGCCAACCAAGCCACGAGAATCCAAGTCCGTTTTTTCATCCGATCTCCTCAACCTGTTTTAACCGCTCGATTAAGTTCTTGAGCATCGCCCCGGTCGCTCCCCAAATGCGATGCTCATTCCAATAAAAAGAATCGATCGGGTGCTTGAGCAGCAACCCCGATCCGGTGCGGTGTTCCACCCATTCCCTTTTCCAAATCCCTGGCGCATCGAGTCCCCGCAAGGTCGCCCGAAAGACCTCCGCCGTTTCAGCCGTTTTTGGCTCTGCTCTCAGTGGAACCGAAGGGGCCAAATGCGAAGGTAATGCGACGACGGGGGCGATCGTAAAGCCAGTGACGGTTGGAAGCTGAGGGAGTTCACCGAAAATTTCTACATGAGCAGGATCAATGCCTAATTCCTCATGTGCTTCACGCAAAGCCGTGGCCCTTAAGCCGCCGCGCTGTTCATCTTCTGGATCTTGGGTTCCCCCGGGAAAAGAAATCTGCCCTTTGTGATGTTCGACAAACTCGGATCGACGCGTCAGGACAACGGAACAATCCAAAAGACTCGTTTGGCTCCCATCGAAAAGAGACGGCTCCAGAAGGATCAGTACGGCAGACGGCGTCCCTCGAATCCCTTGGGCGGAAAGCTTTCCGTCGGGGTCAAAAGAATACGGTACCGATAGGGACAGCGCCCGCTGAAGAAGTTCTGGCCAGTGCATCATCGCGCCTAGAGTCTACGAACTCTTCGGTCCATGGGTCAATCTGAGGCTTTCGTTTCGTGGCACTCGCGGATACATCCGACTCAGGGAGTCTTTCATGACTGTGAATCCAATTAAGTCCCTTCAAGCCACACGCGGTCGACTTGTGCGAATGGCACCCGGCACAAACCCTGGAACCACCCTTCTCTCGCTTCGCGGGGAATCGGAAGAGCGCACGATTGAAGTCGCTGAGTCAGAAGCGAAGAAGGTTCGTGCCGGAGACTGGATTCGTCTCCAGGACGGAAAGCTTGAAGTCGCGACCCCGAATCGCCAACAGAACCGAAGTCTCAAATGGATGGAGCGCCTCTCCGATCCACGCCGCCGAAAAGCAATGCACTTGCGAGCACGCCTCGAAGCGGGCATTCGACTTCACTTCCTCAGACAGGGATTTCACGAAACGCGGACCCCGCTTCTCGTGCCTTGCCCAGGCATGGAACCCCACATCCGTCCTTTCGAACTGAAAACAGGAGCCTATCTCCCTACTTCGCCCGAGTTTGCGATGAAGCGCTTACTCGTCGGAGGGCTCGAGAGAATTTTTCAGATCTGCCCCGCGTTTCGTTACGAACCGACGAGTCCAATGCACTCGCCAGAATTCACACTGCTCGAGTGGTATCGAGCTTGGGCGGGCTACGAAGAAATCATGCAGGATACCGAGCAACTCTTCGCAAGGCTGGCTCGTGATCTCCTAGGTTGCAAGCCCGGCGAAGAAACCCTGACTTACCAAGGTCGGAAAATTCGAGTCGCAACCCCTTGGCCTCGGCTCAGAGTCCGTGACCTTTTCATGGAGCACACTGGCATTGACCTCGTCCTCAACTCCACCGTGGAGCACCTTCGGGTTCATTGCGAACGCCTCAAGCTCGGGTGGCAAGACCAAGACACTTGGGACGACCTTTATTTCCGAATTTGGCTCAATGAAATTGAGCCAAAACTTCCTGAAGATCAGGCTGTTTTCGTCACTCGCTATCCCGCTTCTCAAGCCGCACTCGCCGTCGTGGATGTCGATCCGGATGGATCCCAGTGGGCGCGGCGCTTCGAAGCCTATGCGGGAGGCCTTGAGCTTGGAAATGCATTTGAGGAGCTGACCGATCCCAGAGAGCAGCGAAAAAGATTTATCGAGGACATGGAGTTACGGGCGAAACTCTACGGCCCAGCGTTTCCGAAAAATTCCCTCGATGAAGAGTTTTTAGAAGCACTTGAGGAAGGAATGCCCCCCTCGGGTGGAATTGCAATCGGCGTCGATCGGATGGTCATGCTCTTTGCCGACGAACCCGAACTCGATCGAACCCTTTGGCTCAAAAGCTTCGCAGGGAGCATGGACAATGCGACATGAAAAAAAATAAGCCTCAGAAACCGAAGAAAACCCCTTTCGATCGATATGCTCACTACATTGAAGCGGTTCAAAGTGTTGAGCACGACGTTGAACTCTACCGAGATCTTTTCAAGCAAGCCCGCCGTAAGGAGCCGCGCTTCCTGCGCGAGGACTTCTGCGGGACGCACGCACTCTCGTGCGAGTGGGTAAAACTTCACCGCGACAACCGCGCCATCGCCCTGGACCTTGATCCGGAGCCTCTTGAGTACGGTCGTACTCATGCAGAAACGACGTTGAACACTTCCCAGCATTCGCGCCTGCAAGTGTTTCAGAGAAATGTTCTCAGCCAGACTGAAGCGACCGACCTCATTGTCGCAGGGAATTTCTCCTATTTTATTTTCAAACAGCGAGCACAACTGCTCGCTTACTTCAAAAAAGCCCGAGAATCTCTTAAGCCGGGCCTCGGTATGCTCATTCTCGATGTTGCCGGCGGTTCATCCATGATCGAACACGGCGTGGAACGGCGTACGATTCGGAGCAAAGAGCTCGGCAAATACACCTACATCTGGGAATGCGTTTCATTTGATCCGGTCACCCACGATGCGAAATTTGCCATCCACTTTGAGTTGCCCCAGGGCAAAACGGGCAAGCGCCGCGTCCGAAACGCGTTCACTTATGATTGGCGTCTTTGGAGCATCCCAGAGCTCAAGGAAATCCTCATGGAAGCGGGATTCAAGAGTACTGCGGTTTTTTGGGATACGGCAAAATCCAATTCAGATGAAAAATACGAAATTGTGGAAAAAGGTGCAAACCACGAAGCCTGGATTGCTTACGTGACAGGACTCGCTTGAGCCTGCGCGGATTCATTCAGCCGGTTGATTTCATCGATCACTTCCGAGGAAGTCTGATATCGGTACAGCCGGGCGTACAGACCCTCTTGTTTGATCAGTTCTGCATGAGAACCGAGTTCGACTTTTTCGCCCCGATGGAGGACTAAAATCCGATCGCACGAGCGCACGGTTGCCAAACGATGGGCGATCAGGAAACTGGTCCGCCCTTTCGAGGCATCCTGAAATTCGTGACCGATCATTTCCTCGGTTTCAGAATCGATATTCGAAGTCGCCTCATCCAAGATCCACATTCGTGGAGTCGCTGAACGCGCCCGCTCAAAAGCTAAAATCTGGCGC
>CANMSW010000054.1 GCA_947500275.1 Bacteriovoracaceae bacterium
AAGGCCCGTGAGCTTCTCGTGAACGAGCGAAAGCTTTCCACCCCTATAACTCTCGATCCCCTGACTCACTCCGCGCCTGAAAATTTCGCGGGTTGCATCCGCAAGGAGGCCCGCATCGGATCGGAACTCTTTTTCAAAGCTCAGAAAGGCCAAAACGCGGTCACGTTCAAAGCGCGAGGCCACCACTTCAAGCGGTAAGAGCGCACGCTTCATCAGTTCATCCGTTCGGATGCGGGTAGGGTCCCGCGCATCTTCGAGCGGGACTCCTCGACGTTTCAGAACTCGCAACAGACTCCGACGGATCTCAGGCTGATCCGGAATCAACACGGCGGATTGCTGTAAGAGAGAGGGACCTTCACTTGCCATCTGCCCCAGCAGCTCATCGGCGAAGAACTCAGCCGCATCGTCCAACGTATGGGCGCGCTCCCAACTCCATTCGATATCGGCGGAGGGAGTCTTCGGTCGCTCCTCATTCACGCCCACTCTCCGGAGTTCGACGCAACGCCCGAGTGCCGCCAACCACTCCGCCTGTAAGGGCTCAAGTGTCCCTGACGCAAAAACGATCACTTGTGACGGAAAACCCGGCAGAGGCTCGCCCATCCGATTTGCCTCGTCGAGGCGGTCTCTCGATTCGCGAAAAAGCAGAACAGGGTCTAGCCAACCATGAGCGCGCAGCCAAGCTTCGAAAGCAGGCGCAATGAGCTTGAGTTCCGGGCGTACCGGATTCGTCGGCCCACCCTGGCGATCCAGCAACTGGGATTCCATGGCCTCAAGTTCAGCGTCGATCGAATAGGCAGAACGCCCCGCCTGAAGCGCACGATCGAGTCTCCGAAGAAAGGGGGTCTGCTTCCGAAGTCGATCGAGTTCGGGAACAAAGCGCGAAATGGCATCCAGGTCCAAGAGCGTTCGCAATACCTCTTGTCGGAACGGAGACTGCGCAATTCGATATCCTTCTTGCGGATCATCAGGCGCGGGTAACTTTTTTAATACCTCAAGTGCGAGATCGTCGAAGCCAACCACCGCCTGGCCGACGAATCCAAGGCCGCGGCTCAAAAGCGCCGCTTTGATTTCCTCGCGGGTGAATCCTGGCCCAGGAACGAGCCAAATCGCGGGAGCTAGGCCCGAAGCTTGGGTCCAGACTTCCTCAGGATTTAATCCGGCCTGCCGCAACCCATCATCAAGGACGGCAGAGAGGGCGCTCGGATCCCCTCCAGTTTGCGAAGAATGATCAGTCGGGCGAGCCATCAAGGACGTACCTTTCCTCATCGGGATGGAGCACTAAAGTACCCGCATGGCTTCATGATATGCATTTTCGAAGAGCGAAAGCCCCTGGCCCGGCGAATTCGCGCGGTTGGTGGCGCTCGTCCACTCGGGATGTGAACTCCAACGAATATAGTCCTCGGGATGAGGCATCAGTCCAAAAATGCGGCCACTTGGATCGCAAATTCCCGCAATTTCCCGCTCACTCCCGTGCAGTCCGCCTTCGTAGGTCAAGCACATCATCCCCTGACGCTCCATGCGACTCAGAATTTCAGGTCGCCGAAGTCCTAGGATCATCAGGCGCCCTTCAGCATGTCGCACAGGCAGTTCAAGGGTCCCCAAACCCTTGAGCCAGATGCAACGTGCTCCGTTCGGAATCACGCGAACCCATTGATTCGAAAATTTTCCGGCCTCGTTCGTCGTGAGAGAAAGATCGGTCCCGAAGACGTTCATCCGAAGGAGGATCTGAAACCCGTTGCCGATCCCCAAGACGAGGCCGCCGCGGTCGGCGTACTTTTGGAGATCCCAGCCTAAGCCGTGCTCGAATTTGAGGGCGAAAATCTTGCCACTCCCGAGCGTGTCACTGAAAGTCGCTCCGCCAGGGATCGCAAAAGCTGACCACCTTCGTGTCAACTCCTCTTGCGTCACCCTGGAAATCATCAGTTCATTCAGGGTTCTGATATCTGCATCGAATCCGGCAATCTCAAAAGCATGCGCGGTTTCCGACTCGCCATGAATGCCATCCCCCGAAAGCACTAAGACGCGGGGTTTTCGTTGAGGCATACGCTGATCCTTTCATCATCCGAACACGGACTCATTCCGTAACCGATCCAAAAAGCTTCAAAAACTTGTTATTCCCAATACCCTTCTCGGACCCAGGCAGATCTTAATCTCGGAATATCTACTGTTCCCATTTTCCGATCCCCCTGCCGCAAGTCGAGACGCCCCGAGAGATCAAGCGATCCTAAGCGCAGGAATGGGATTCGATTCGCTCGCAATTCATCCTCAATGGGCCCTGCATCGGAGTCTGCACAAGAGCCCACGAACGTGTGGAATGATTCGCCAAATCCAAAACCCCAGGGATCCATATCGACCGGAATTTGAAGGATCATGCCTAAGCCCCGCGCTAAGAGGCCTTCCGATATCGAAACCAGCAAGCCCCCTTCACTGATATCATGCAAGGACTTCAAGCGCGTTTGTCGGTCTCCAAAGTCCCCCCCTACCCAACCGTAGAGTAAACGGGCCAATTGCCAGTCGGGCCGAGGGGCGTGCATCCCTTTTTCAGAACGGGGGAGTCGACCGTTTAACTGAGCCTGCAGCTCAGACCCGATGAGGCCAAACCGTTCCGCTGTACCCAAGAGATAGACGCTATCACCCGCGGCCTTGAAATCGGCAGTGCGCGCAAATCTAAAATCTTGAACCCTCGAAATGGCCTGGATCACAAGCGCCGGATCCACCACCGCGTCCTGTTTGATCCGTGGATCACGACTCACCGCCTGCCTCTGATGAAGAACGGCATCCTGATGCGCCACAATGGGCAGCCCCAGAGCCAAGGCTGCATCCTGTAAGCCCTGACACGCGCGCAAAAGCCCCCCGAGCGATTGAGGATCCTGGCCCCCTTTGGGCGCGGAAAGTGGCCACGCAAAATTGGACGAAAGCGCCAACACGGACTCAGGTCGCCCATATTCGCCGCCAACACAGAGTACGTTTCGGACGGCTTCATCCACAGCAAGCTGCGCCATCAACCAGGGATCGACGGAGTGATATCTCCCTTGGGTTCCCGTCCCCACCGCGATGCAATCGGGAGTCAATACCGGAAGCTTGATCACGGCACCATCATTAGGACCACTGAAGGAGGTTGATGAGCCCGGCGAGACAGTGTGCAAAGGCTTCACTACACTCAGTCCCTGCGCCTCATGATCGAGCTGACGAATGAGCCACTCTTTGGACGCGATATTCGGCCTCCCGAGTAGTCCAAGAAGTTGGGGCAGAGCCTCTCGCTCAAACGAGAGGTCGACGAACTCAGGTGCGGGGGGTCGCCCGGCCCACGAAGCTTGAAGCGTTAATTTCGGTGCCCCCTCTAATATAAAATCCAAATCCAAAGAAACGACGGGTTGGTCTGCGTTCTGGGCCTCAAATCGTCCCGAGTGCGTCAACTCTCCGCAGTTCCAAGTCGGAAGCTCGAAAAGTTTCGCCACTTGCTCCACCTGAGAAACCCGCTCGGGAGGAACGGCTAGAAGAACCCGCTCGCGAGTCTCCGAGAGCATGACCTCAGCAGCAGAAAGAGCATCCCCTTTTTGCGCGACCTGAGAAAGATCGAGACTCACACCACCCGTTAATCTTCCGAGACGAGCGACTGCAACGCCCAGTCCCCCAACCCCAAGTGATACAGCGGAGCGATGAATTCCAAGCTCGCGAATCGCCAATAAGAAGTCACTCAGACGCTTGTGCGTCAGCACATCCGACAAGTGGGTTTGCGGCACCGCAGCCCCGACGAATGACGCCCCAGCTAGGCCGTCCCGCCCCGTGGGCCGCCCGACGCCGATCAGTCGATCTCCGGCAAAAAGCTCTGGCGACTCGCAACGGCGATCTCCGATTCGCTTTGGCATCAAGCCCGCGCCGAACAGAAAAAGAGCAGGTTCAGCCTTCTCGGGTGAAGGCTCCGATGAGGCGCCCGCCGGCAGGTCACTCCACTGAATTCCTCCGTTCACAAACGGTACTCCGGTGCGCGAAGTCGCTCGCTCGAGACCCACACGCATGCCGTCTAACGCGCGACGAACTTCCGACGTCGGTAACGGGTCCTTCGCGCTCGGCGCGGCCCCAGCATGAGCTGGAGCGTGAGGCAGCGCCATCACTCCGCCTACCATGTGGAGTTTGGTCCCGAAGCCCTCAGTCAACAGCCGTCGCTGTAAATCCAAAAGCGCACCCTCGCTCCCGCCGGCCGCATCGGATGACACGAGTGAATGCTCGACTTCGACACCAAACGCGAAAGCTGTATCATCATCGAGCGCAATCATCCCATCACCGCCTTGATGCGACGAAGGAAGCCCAGCTCCTGGAACTGATATCAACCAAGACTTGGGAAGTTGTTCCGTTGTTCCCGCTATCATACTCCGGAACAACCCTTCCACCCGGTGGGGCATGGCATGCCCAGCGGGATCGGGTTCCCCGGAATCATCGCGATAATCAACTTCCGCTTGGAAGACCGTGTGGCGTACAGGTTCCGACCAGGATCGCGCAACGAGTTCGAGCTCTACCTCGGTAGGTGCCTGCAAACCATTGCGAGCTCGTTCAGCGTCGTCGCGCGCGCGCCCCGTGAAGTAATCTCGAACCGCGAACAACTCGGCTTGCGTTAAATCCCAATTTCGCTCCTTCGAGAAACTCGAGAGCGCGTCATCGGTCAAGTGCCCCAACTCGACGGTCCCATTGCGAGCTAAGTTAACCCCAGACTGGCCTCGCAAAGGTCCACCCGAGGAAATTCCCAGAGCCTGGCCGACCGCGGTACTCTTCAACCCCACTTGGCCCATTCGCCCCAAGACGGGCGCGGAAGTCGGGACGCTCGGACGTGGTATATCGCGACGGACCCGTTCTTGATCGAATCGGGAGTTTTTCCGCAACTCGGAGTCGTCAAACAGCGACCAAGTTTCAATGCGGTCATTGCAAAAAACTTCCTTCGCGATCCAACCGAGCGATGACTCATTGAGTTCAGCGCCTTCGAGGAGCAAGAGCTTACCCGTCGCGACCCGCGCACCCGGATAGGATTGCCGACCCACGATCTCAAAGGCTTGAAGTATATCACGTGCGACCGAATCCATCACGCCCGGGCGAAATCTTTTTTCAATCGCCCAAAACTTGCCCGGCCGAATCGGGGAGGCTTCCATAATATCGGGGAGACCCCCACTCTTGCCGGCCGCCGAGGGAATCAAATTCCCAGTAAAGAGCCACTGGGACACAGGATCCCAAAACAGCTCCTGCACATGCGACATCATCGCTTCGCGACTAATCGGTAGGTCGAGCCAAACCACGTCCACTAAGCGAGCCCACCGAATCTGGGATCGAATCGCACTCTTGGACAATTCAATGCGACGGATCAAACGGCGAGCGGCCGGATCGACTAATTCCGGGCGAACGACTACCTCAATTCGAGCGAGCATTCGAAGACTCTCCGTTCAATTGTGACCTAACTTCCGTGACCCAACGTTCGAGACTGCACGCCTCGCTGAACCAAGGGGCGCGGGTAACAGCCGAAACCAGAGCCGGATGAAGCTTGGCCGCGAGATCGCGGGCGACCGGAATCAGGGGACGAGGACCGATCGGCACGCGCTTTTTCCAATGCGCACGGATCCACTCGCGGGCACCTAAAACTCCGCCTTCCAGAGGGAGCTCCACTTCCGCCCCACTCTCCCATTCGCGCGCCTGCTTCACGGCATTCGCCCAGGGCGTCCCCGCATGGAATTGCTCAATGTAGCTCAAGTCGAGCGGAGTCCCTGCGAATTGAAGCTCAAGTTCTTCGGTACCCGGCATGGATATCAACAACGGTGCACCATCCAGATCGCGCGCCCAACGCAAACGCCCTGAGACCAAATCCACCTGCGCCTTCTCAAAGTCCTGACGTAGGAAGCCTGCAACCCAAGCCGAGAGGAAAAGAACTTTTTGAAGCTCCTGGCTCGAATACCCACAGGAAGAAGCCAGCGCGAGGGCCTCTTCAATTTCAAGCGCACGGGGAGTGGGCTCATGGGTCGTGAAAAGCTCAAGCACCGGAAAATCCAAAAGCCTTCCGGGTTCAAGTGGAGTTGAACGGAACCCCCTACGAATCAGATAACCAGGATCCCGCGTCATTCGATCAAGCGGCCCACCGGCCTCAGTTTTCCTGGGCAACCGGAACCGAAACTTCACTTCAAAAGGTAAAGCATGCGGCTGTTGAAAGGTGTTCGGAGCTTGCGAGACCGAATGAAAAGCGTGCACGGTGCGTCCTAAGATCGTCGAACGCAAGGGACGAGCGTCCACTACTTCACGGATCCAAAGACGAGCGCCGCCTTCTTGGAAGCGCTTCAAGGCATCTCCAGTCCCCACCACACACCCCAGTCCGATGCGATGAGTCCTGACACCCGAAAGCTGCAAGCTTTCACCCAGCTCATTGAAAGCCGAACCAAAGCGATTTCCTTTTCTCAGGGCCAACGCTTGCAACCCTTTTGAGAACTCAAGCCAAAGAGCAGGAGTCTCCAAACGCTCCAGAAGGTGATGAGCGAGAACGGCCAAAGCAGCGCCCCGCCCCGGGATTGTGTCCGGCATTCGACCCCAGTCCAAGCACACGTGGCCGTCGATCATCCGAACGCACTGCACGCGAAGAGTCCCGCCCGCAGCGTCCCGAAGTTCCACCGGGCCCTGCACTTCATGCAAGTCGGCGCGCTCAAAGACCGGTAGTTCGGCCGGCGTGTCCATCCAACGCGGGGTCCATGCGGTCATTTGAGGCGAACCGAAGTGACGCCTCGACCCGGCTTGTGGATTCACTTGTGATTCCATGAGCGAAACTCCTTTTATCGCAGCATTTTCTAAATGACCCGGTCGCTCGCTTCACGGTCGTAATGACCTGTCACGCTTCGAGCGGCTGTTCCCCATTCAGTAGGAAAAAAATTCCCGTTCCAATACCATGCGCTGGAATCGCCAAGCGGAAAAGAGCATCTCCATTTTTTTAAATGGCATAACGCAGAGCATAAAGCGCGAATCAGGCTACTTTTGGAATCGAGCGTCATTAAAAACCTTCCTAAATCCTAGCAACCACCGGTTGAAAGCCCCCCCCCAGATCGGTAAGCTCGAATCAGAATTCAGCTCGGAAAACATCTGACCTGAATCATCTTCCCCCATTGACAGGGGGCTGTACCAAGGGAGTATCCGAGAAAGCCTATGAGCTCGCATTCTGGAAATTCAGCACAAAAAGACATGAGCCCCGTAACTGGAATCATCGACGAACGTCATGTGATCCTCGATTTCGGGAAGTATGAAGGACAGTCTGTCCGCGAAGTCGCCGAAAAAGACCCACCGTTCTACGATCGCCTGGCAAGCCAACGCGACAACGGCGTGTTCGCAATCCGACGTCATCGCGATAAGACCTTCCGTCTCTATATCAATCCTTTGTCGAACATCGATCACTGATCTTTTTGCTTTCTTCTTCGGGAAAGAGCCAGAATCGATTTTCCTCCTCAGACCGCAGCCCAGAGTCGTTCCCCAGAACGGTTCCGGGCTGCGGCGTTTTTGAGGCAAGCCTTGAAATGACTTCACCCTCCCGTCCCCGCCTAGTGCTCAGCCGAATCCTCGGGCAGGATTCGCTGAACACACTGAAAGAAGCGAAAGCCCAAGCACTCGAGCTCGAACTCCTCGATTGGCTACAACTCCCTCAAGCGACGCGACGTCGCACCAAACCCATTTTGCTCGGCTCTTTCGAGGAACGGATTCTCACAGTCCCGACCCGTTGGTTTTTTTCGAAAGAGGAAGAAGGCCTCTCCGACCGCGCGGAGCTCCTTCAAACTGTCGGAGCAGACCTCTCGGTCCAAAGAATTCATGTGGTCGGGCGAATCCCACCCGAAGCGCCGCTCAAGATTTTTGAGTCCTCACTTGCGCCTGTTTTTTTTGAGCCGTCTCGGGGCGAGAAGATCTCAGTTGAATCGCTTGATTCAAACAAATGCATCACCGATCCCTTCCAGGACCATGGCGTGCTCCGCGAAAGCTTACTTCCAAAACGAGTGCCTAAAAGCGCCCTGCGCGGGGCCTATTTGAAGGTTCACGGCTGGCACCCTGACCGCTGGATCCGATATTACTCGGACGAAGCGCTCCACACGCTTGTCCACTGGGCCCTGAAAACCCAGGCCACGCACGTTTGCCTTGCGCACTCTAAACGCGTCGAACAGATCGACGTTCTCAAGAGGCTCTTAGAAGCCTCCATCAATCCTTGAGCAGCGCCCTTGCGATGACGACTCGCTGAACCTGATTCGTACCTTCCACGATCTGCAAGACCTTGGCTTCGCGCATGTAACGTTCGGCTGGGAAGTCCTGTGTGTAACCACTTCCCCCGAGCACTTGCACTGCATCGGTCGTGACTTTCATCGCCATATCAGTCGCAAAGAGCTTCGCCATTGCGGCTTCCTGACTGAAAGCATGGCCAGCATCCCGCAGGGCTGCAGCCCGCTGCACAAGGAGCTTAGCCGCATCGTACTGGACGGCCATATCGGCAATCATGAACGAGACCCCTTGAAACTCGCCAATCGGTTTTCCAAATTGCTCCCGCTGTTTCGCGTGGGAAACGGCCACTTCCAGCGCCGCACGGGCAACGCCTAAGGCAGTCGCTGCGATCGTGATCCGACCGCTGTCTAAAGCCGACATCGCGATTTTGAATCCGTCCCCTTCCCGCCCGACGAGATTCTGCGCTGGCACGCGAACGTTTTCTAAAATCAGCTCCATCGTGTGCGAGGTGTGGCAGCCCATTTTCTTTTCCTGCTTCCCGCAGCGAAACCCCGGCATTCCCTTCTCGAGAATGAAGGTCGAAATTCCTCTTGGTCCCGCTTCGCCTGTGCGCGCCATCAAAAGGAAGGTCGATGCGCTATCGCCTTGGGTGGTCCAGAGCTTGGTTCCGTTCAAAACGTAATGACCACCATCGCGAACCGCAGTCGTCCTGAGCGCGCCAGCGTCCGAACCTGACCCAGCTTCCGAAAGCGAGAAAGCACCGATCGATTGGCCTGCTGCCAAGGAAGGGATATAACGTTGCTTCTGCTCCTCGGTGCCATATTTTTCTAAGATGACTTGAGAGAGCCCCGTTACTGCGACACTGATCGCGTACCCCGTATTCACGGCCGCGAGTTCTTCCAGTGCCCCGATATATTCCGAGTACCCTAATCCTGCCCCTCCGTAGGTCTCGCCCACAGGGACGCCGGTTAGTCCAAGTTCGCCGAGCTTCTGAATGAGCTCAGGCCGAAACCGCGCATCGGCCTCATCTTGCTCTACATGCGGAGCTAACTCCTGGCGGGCAAACTTGCGAGCAAGAGCACGAATTTCTGCATGGACCGGGGACTCAACAAAAGGGGTCGTCATAGCGTTGACACTAACGTCAACTCTTGAGTCAGCGCAATGAAAGGACTCCCTTTTTTTGGATCGACAGCGGGCCGCGCTCCCTCAAAACTAGTGAGGTCCGCTCCGGGCGGCACGGAACCCAATCACCCGAAACTTGAGGTATCGACGCAATGCAGTCTTCTCATCTCCAGATCAAACCTGCTTTCCAATCCGTCAGCGCACTTCTCTGCACCGGCACTCTTCTGCTCACTGCCTCCTGCAGCAGTGGCGGCTCTTCCAGCTCTGCTGTTCGTTATTTCCCAGTAGACCTTGCAATCGCATCCCCGACCCAGTCGAGCGCCTCGAGCACACTTGCCCGAACGAGCTCACCCAGCGCGCGAATTCTCGCGTCGGATCCAGTTTATGGCGAAGACTATGCGACTTTGATCACGACCCTCGTTCGTATGCTCGACAACCCAACCAGCGCAGCCGATTGTGCCTTCACTCTGAACCTCGCTCCCACTTTCGAAGACGCCACTTGCTACGGCCCGCAGCTCACTTATAGCGGTCATCCCGATGGAAGCCCCACCAGTGGAACCCTCCCTAGCGGTGACGTCGGCCTCTGGGAATCGACTGAGACGGGATCTACAGAAGCGTGCGCCGCCGCCCAACTCAACAAAAGGATGAACGGCATCGCGAAGCTCGCAAACGGCGGAGTTTATTTGGCTGCGAGCCTCTACTGTTCGGCCGATGTTGAGGGCATTTCACTTCCGACCACTTCGGGCGGAGTCGCGAACCTCACTTCTGAGTTCAACGCGACGGTCGAAACGGAAGGAAACGCAGTCACGATCACGAGCGCAAAAGTGACCTGCACCGACGACGATGGCTTCAAATGCACAGAATACGTCGCAACACTGAAGGGTACCGCAGGAAGCAAGTCCATTAGCCTCCGCATGAAGCACGTTCCTTCAAATAGCCTCGGCACCCGCTACGCTGGGAAACTTTCGTACACGGTCGAGGACCCAAGCGCGACTGAGCCGAACTGCCAAGGCACCGCAGACGCCAGCACGGGAGTCACCTATGCCGTTTCAATCGGTTACGAAAAAACGTCGTCGACCGATTTCACTTACAAACTCGACTCCGGAACTTTCTGCGGTTTGGGCGAAGACCCGTATGTGAGTACTAGTAACTACACGGTCGACCCCGCAAAAACGCTCTCTGGCGCAACCGGATGGAGCGGAAACTTCACCCGCGCAACGGCAAACTTCGAACCCGACAGCGGCGAAGGAGACTACTCGCTCACCTGGCAAGCAGGGCCGCAGGACTCCCATGCACGCTCCATGCTGATCCATATCGAACAGCTCGC
>CANMSW010000055.1 GCA_947500275.1 Bacteriovoracaceae bacterium
AACGGAAGCTCACCTCCACTTCCTTTCAAGAAGGCCGCAGGCACGAGCGAACTCACGAAACGCGGGAAGGTGGACGAAGTCTCGCCTGGTCCGTTTTGCAGGCTTTGAATTCGGGCAAGACTCTGTGGCAGGTCGAACTCAATGCGGCGACAGCCCAATGGCGTCGCCACCTCGGCATCTCCGGTTGAAGGGTTCACTTCCGGAGGCGCGGCATCGGCCAGGAGTTTAGCAGCTTGCCGACGCCCCACTTCGGATTCGCGCGAGTCCATCGCTGTGTCACGCGAACGAGGGATGAAAAAAGCGAACTCATCCGGTACCTGAATCACAGCTTTTGTGCTCGACTCGATGGATTCGATCTTTAAACGGCCATCTGCAAGGAGCTCCATTCGGTAAGTGAGCACTTCCTCGCCTGCCTCATTAACCAGAGAGAGCGCCAGCTCCGCGTTGAGTGAAAGCGGATCAGCTTCAAGTACGTCGCAATGAAGAGAATAGGCTTTTGAATGCACAGAGGCCTCAGGATCGAGCACTGATTGAAGGGTTTGGCGAAGCACTCCTTCACAATGCATATCAGGGAAAACACGAATTGAAAGTTCCTCTGATATGAGCACTTGCATTCGAGAATCCGCCTCATAGGTCAGGAAGCTTCGAGTAAATGGCCCTTCCAGGCGAGAAACATCTACGGGATCCATACAGCCAATCAAGAATCCCAGCGCTAATAAAAGAGAAATAGTTCGCATGATCGCCTCACCTCAATGGATCCCGAGATACCTCTCAATCTGATATTAGGTCAATACTACGCATCCCTTCTCGCCTCATATTTAACGACTAAAAGTTCGACGAATTTACCGTTGATATCAAAATGAATCACGCAACTTCATGTAAGGAACTTTTGTAAGAGTGTCTGAAAAAGATTCAGATTGAGGAAAAACTTTCACAACCGTCCGGTGGCATTCCGATCTAAAACCCTGCCAAAGCCGGTATAATCAGTCATTTTTGATGGAAGGTCTCTGGTCCAAAATTCGTTCTGTTTCGAGAGGGTATGAAACTTAGGACTACGTTTTTTGAACTTAGGAACGGAGCACGCCGGTGTCACCTCCTCGTCCTGATGGTGCGCGCAGGGACAGCCCCCTCCTGTCTGGATTCAAGTGAAGACCAGGCGCGAGAGTTGATCTTACAATCGGATAGGCTTCACTTTTTTGGACCGGCAGAATCGGTTGCTGGTATCTCGAGCGAACTACTCCTGGATTCAGGTAGTGCTCCCGAAGAAGCTCCAGGCGATTTTGAAACCAAAGCAAAGGCGTCTCTTCTCGATTGGTACACTCTGAAGTTTGACCGCGCAGCGACCGTTCAAGATGACAGTCGCCCTTTTGAATTGCGGCTTTCCCGCTCGAAGGAGCTCTATGAGAACAGCACTGGCACGTTGCGTCTTGATCTCCACGAGAAGAACTCACGAACTCACACTCCAGACACCTAGTCTTCTTTCGGGCTGAGTTCGATCCACACGAGACGGTAAGTGACGGGGACGGAGCTCGTGCCTGGGGACGGAGCTCCTTAGGGGCGGATAGGTCTCAAAATAAAACGCCCGAACGCAACAAAAGCACAGAGCGCCGCGACCACCAGCCAGTAGATCATCGGCGCGTGGTCTGTTTCCCCCGCCGATAGATGAACCCCTGAGAAAACGAGCATCTCGGCTGCAATCAAAACCGCAGCAATAGGAGCCCCTTTTCCAAGACGCTTCGAAAATATGGGAAGAATAAACCCAAAGACACACAAGAGCTCGATGCCACTCATGGCCATCCAGAGCTCATGCGGGAGTGCCGCCAAGGAGGGGATGGACTGCTCTGAGTTCGAGAACTTCCAAATGGCGCCTGTAGCAGTGTGCAGCGCCAGTACAACCTGTAACACCCACAAGAGAAGATTCATCTTAGGCTCCGTCCCTCTATTCTCACCTGCCGATTGCATTTCTGAAAGAGCTATAGAGCAAGAGCCTCGATCTGGATCGAAATATCCGAAGCCGGGGGACGATCAAAAACGAATACGACTCTAAGGGCTTCCATCCTGAAAGTTTAAAACAAAAAAAACCTCAGTGGGGCAAACGCCGCGCACTGAGGTTTTTTCTAATTTGAGCCTAACGAAGGAAGAATTACTTCTTACCTTTTTTCTTCTTACGGAAAGCCGCTTTTTTCTCAATCGCGCGCTTCGACTTTGCAGCGAAGTAGGTCTTGGCAAATTCTTTATCGGTCTTCAGTTTTTCAGCACGCTTGTTGCGGCCGACCGTTTTCTTCGTTTTACGAGAAAGCTTTGCCTTCGGGGTTTTCGTTTCAGCCATGGAACCGTTCTCCTTATTTCCCTTAAACTCAGGTTCGATTGAACTCTGGGTTCGTTGCCCCGAAGGGCCTGTTATTCGATGCCCCGGAGGGCGAGTTGACTTCTAAAAAGTTTGAGCCCCGGTCGTACCACAGGTCCGCCGGGGCGCAAACGATCGTTTATTGATCTGTGACTCAGTTTCCGCTGGTGAGATCAACCATCTCGCCATCGCCCCGTACAAAGTACGATGCGGTCGACTCGATTTGATTCATGACGGTGCTGACTTTCCACTTCACGAGAAGCTCCATCCCAGCGACTGGGGACTGAGCCGAACCGACGTTCACGACATCGGCCACCTCAGCAGAAGCTTCGAAATTGTAGCCCCAACGAACCAAGAGGTTGGCTGGCTCAACGGAGACGCGGGACAAGTACTGGCCCACTCCGTTGATATTTCCGCCTGCGAGATAGGTGACGCGGAAGCTGAAGTCAGCCACGGTCACACCATAAAGATTCTCGAAGTGAACACGGTAAACACGAGCGCGCGGGTTTTCCCAACCGCTCATTTGACGCCAGCTCTGTACGCCCTCGGGGAGCGCATTTGCAGTAGCCCACTGGGTGCGGACGACCGGCTTTCCGGCCTCTACCAAATTCCAAACTTTTTGACCGAGGTTCACGACTTTGTCGAAAACAACCTGGAGTGCATCGACTTCAGCGGCGACTTCAGAAAGACCGCTGACTGAGTTTAAGCTCCGATCCGAAAACCGAAGTTCGCTTGAAGAACTCTCGTCTGAAACTTCGGTCACGGTCACTTTACCGATAGTCAGATCCAGAGGATCCGCTTCGGTCGCTCCAACGCTCTTTGCGTTCAGAACCAAGCTCATTCCGAACAAAACAACTGCCCCTACTAATCGTTTCGATAGACTCATGCGAAACACCCCTCTCAGGTTTCCCCGGTTCAGTTTCAAGACAGCGTGGCCCTTTACCCCGGGCCGTTGCCGCTTGGATTGTGCTGCGCCGCAATTATGCGATGGCGGAGCAGAAGGCAACTCCCCAGGAGAAAAAAAGTCAGTATTTTCGGAAACTTATCATGACGCACCGGGTCATTAGTCTTTTATGAGGACACCGGCAGAAGGGATTTCTTAGAACTGGAGGACAGATTGAGCTTCTTGATTGCCGGGGTACCCATCGCCGCCACGAACATCTTGGATCATGCACTTAATTGGCACGCGAGCCCCTGGATTGGTTTCAATTGGGAAACGAACGGAGATTCGCGCATCGGCAGCAAGCCCCACGATTCTCGAAGTTCCCAGGGACGTCCAACGCTGCTGGGGAGTGTCAAACAGAAGCAAATCGTCGGGAACTCCGGACCAACACTCGAGAGCTCCAGATGAAAGCTCGGACAAGCCGTCGTTGTGAACATCCACTTCGATCCTGTTATCAGCCCCATCGGAGACCGCTCGGATACCGTAGTGGGAGATTCCCAGGTCTACACCCAGGGTTCGCGAACGGCCTCCCGCACGAAGATTAGCCTCGTTCAGAGGAGAGTTCGCACGAATCCAAGGCACCAGGGCTCTCCATGCTTCGACGCCTGTATCAGTCAATCGACTGAGGTCTATTCCGAGATTTAATTTTCCATTCGCTATTTGAAGCGCGAGGAGCAGTCCATCGGTGAGCGCCACTCGATATCGAAGTTCGGGATTCAGAGGCTGGCCCCCGACCCGAATCGCCCGAATTTCAGCGACTGGTTGCTCATCGGTTTTTGCTTTCCAATCCACTTCGATGCCCGAATGCGAGAAAAATCCAGTCCCAGAAAGTGGCAATGTGTTCGTGAAATAGATCAAATTTAAGAAGAGCGAGAGATCCTGTCCTCGCATCTCGAGGACTTTTAAAGTCCACTCTTTTCCCGTGGCGAAACTGTAGATATGCGGAAGAATATCGTGCGCATCGCGAACAGTGATCTCTCCCCGTTTAAGACGAACGCTGGTAAGTGATAGGATTTCAATCCCCGCAACGGCGCCGGAGTAACTGCGATAGGCCTGGGTTGCAATATCACCAAGGGAAGCAACATGCGAGTCGTCATGATGGAGGTCAATTTCGGTGGAGCCAATCACTTCATCGACATTGCTTCCATGAAGCTGATTCAAGCGCAGGTCCGCATCCTGGATCAGCGCGAGAGCTTGATTGTCTTCTTCGAGCTCAGGAACAACGGGATTGAGACGGTAATCAGCAAAGCTGATCGACTTGTTTTTCACATCGATTTTTAGATGAAGTTCACCAAGAAAGCGGCCCCAGCTGCCGGTCTCGACCACGGGGACTTTCCGTCCGGCGTTTTCAACGAGAACGGCTTGTCCGACTTTCTGATGGGAGTGACCACTGATGACGGCGTCGACGCCAAAAACGGCGCGTGCGAGCTGCTCGTTGATGGAGAAGGAATTGTGGGAGAGCAGAATTAAGACATCTACTTTGGGACGAAGAAGCGCGGCTTGAACCTGGGCGACTGCAACAGGGTCGGAGACTTTAACGGGATTGAGCCAGAACGAATAGACGTAGTCGACGGTCGAGAGCCCGATGACCCCGATTTTTACCCCGCCCCGCTCGATGATGGTGGTGCCGGGGATGTGCTCTTGAAACTTCTTGGAATCGGGAAAGGCAGCCACGTCGAAGTTTGCACCAAGAACAGGGAAGAATGGGGCTGTTTCAGAAATCATGGACCAGAGTTTTGAGGGCCCAGAGAGGTAATCGTGGTTCCCGACGACTGCGGCGTCGTAGCCCATCACGCCGAAGAGCTTGAGCATGGTCGCGCCTGCGTCGAGATTGAAGTACCAGTTGCCTTCGGACCAGTCGCCCGCGTCTAGGGTGATTGAGAGCGGATTGGCTTGGCGGCGCGACTTAATGAGGGTCGAAAGTCTCGCCATTCCACCGAGGCCAAACTCGTCACTTTTCGGAGCATGAAGGGTGTAATGGAGGTCGTTGGTGTGGAGGATGACGAGATCCAGTACATCTCCGGTTTTACAAGATGAGCTGGCGGCAGAGAGCCCAAGCGCTAGGGCGAGCAAAAACCCGAAAGTCGTGAACTTGTTGAATTGCATGGAAGCCCCCCCCGGAGTTTTTACCCAAGTCTAAAGATCGCGTCCCAAGGTTGTGACATCGACCGGCCAGATTGAAAAGGCCGGAGATGGGGACGGAGCTCGATCCTCCGAGCCTAGGACGGCAGGAGATGGGGGAGATGAGGACTGGGGGTGGGGACGGAGCTCCGTCCCCCAAAAGAGTCCCCCAAAATAAACCCGCCGCTTTTTCTCAGGTTAGCCTCATCTGCCGCGGAGGTACTCCGTCCCCCAAGGAGCGCCCGCCCCATGAAACCTCAACCGCCACGCCCGATCCTGCTCTTCACACTCCTCGCTATCACTTCGACCTTTCAAGCCATGGCCCCATCAGACCTTCAGGCCCGCCCGATGGACACCCCCACCTGGATCCCAAACTTTTCAAAATGCGACCTCCCCGCCGAAGTGACTCACTCCCCCCGACTGATCAAAAGGCAGTCGGAATTCGAGGCGCTCTGCCAAAGGGACTCCGAATGCTACCATCTGAAATCCTATCGCCCAGGCTCCTCAGAACTCAGTGAACTAGAAACCGGCAACCTCAGTCCCAACATCCGGTGCTCATCATTTAAGGAGCCGAGCACCGTCCTTGTCGATCATTTGAAGCGGTTCTCAGATGTTTTCGAGAGTGCCGCACACCTTTACGAGGTCGACGAGGGCGCTCTCTTGGGCTGTATCTTAGCCGAAAACACTCTGAATTATGGCGTAGATGATCGCATCCAAGACTGGCTGAGCAATCAGGCGACCGACACCCCGGCGGATCTCCTCACCGCCCGATTTTCTATCGGTCTTGGTCAAATTTTTCCAAGTCGAGCGGCTGAAGTTGAAGCCATGGCCCATTGGATTGAATCGCGGCCCATCCGATCGCAAAGCGAAATTCAAACAGCGCTTCAATCTGAGGTTGGCTCGATCTTTTACGCCGCAGCCATTCTCCGCGATGCTTGGATCACTTATGCAAGATATGGAATCGATATCCGCCAGCGCCCTGAAATTCTATGTACCCTCTACAACATCGGAAAAGTCGACCAACACGCGGCTGCCACGAGGAGGTCGAATCGCCTCCCCTCAGAAAACTTCATGGGGTTTTTCGTCCGGCATCAACGAACCCTAATCGAATCCATTCGAAATGCACCTTGGACCTGCTCAAATTGACCCACCTGAGCACTCCTTCCGGCGGCGAGGACAAATCAACGCGCTCCAGACGAACAACGCCGGGTCGTTTTCCATTTTTTGGGGTGAAATCCTCTCCGCGGCCACCCATACTCCAGAGAGGCGAACCGAAGCCCTCGCCCATTTGGAGCCATGACCCCTAAAAATCCAGCAGAAGACTCTGAGCTCATCATCACCTTCCCGGACCCCGAATCTGCGGAGCCAGGTTCAGGGCTCGTTGCGATCGGCGCCGACTTCAGTGTGCCAGTCCTTTGTGAGGCCTACCGCCGAGGGATCTTTCCTTGGCCCATGCCGATTGCTGGACTCTCCATTGAAGAGGCCCCCCCACTCTGGTTTTCTCCTGGCAAGAGAGCAGTGCTCTTTTTCCAGGATCTCCACATTCCTCGATCCCTGGCAAAGTCCCGCCGTAAAAGTACGCTCAGATTCACGGTCGACCAAGACTTTGAACAAGTGATCGATGCTTGCTCGAGGCAACCCCGCCCTGGGCAAGAGGGCACATGGATCACCTCGAGACTCAAAGAGGCCTATATCGAGTTACATCGGGCGGGCCATGCTCACAGTTTTGAGGCATGGAATGGCGATCAGCTGGTGGCGGGGCTCTATGGCGTGGGAATCAGCGGGGCGTTTGCCGGTGAGAGCATGTTCCACGTCGTTCCCGATGCATCGAAACTCGTGGTACTCGAAGTGATTGACTATCTTAAAGCGCGGGGCGGGACCTGGATGGACATCCAAGTACTCACCCCTCATATGAAAGCGCTCGGTGCACGTGAGATTACGAGGAAGCGTTACCTGAAACTTCTCCGCGAGACTCAGTCGCAGGGGCACTCCCTTTTTTCTTCTTCTTGAATTCGAACTCAACTTTTCCGTCTTTTAAATAAGTCCGAACTCTTCCGCCGTGCTCGAGCTTTCCGAACAGAATCTCATTCGCGAGCGGCTTCTTGAGCGTGTCCTGAATCAGGCGACCCATGGGGCGCGCCCCCATGCGGCGGTCATACCCTTTGTCCCCAAGCCAGGCACGAACCTCTTCGTCCACTTCGAGCTCAACTTGTTTCTCGAGCAATTGATGTTCAAGCTCTAAGAGCTGTTTTCCCACCACTTGCGCTATCGTCAGTGGACTGAGCGGATTGAATTGTACGATCGCATCAAGGCGGTTTCTGAACTCAGGCGTGAAGGTCGCTTCGATGGCTTTTTGCGCAGCAGACAGTCCAGCCGTTGAGTCCGAGTTCATACCCAATGGACGACGCTCGAGATCCCGAGAGCCGACGTTTGAAGTCATCAAGAGAATCACGTTTCTAAAATCGGCTTTTCGACCGTTATTGTCGGTCAAAGTCCCATGATCCATCACTTGCAAAAGAATATTCCAAAGATCGGAATGCGCTTTTTCGATTTCATCTAGGAGCACGATCGAGTGCGGGTTCTTGAGCACTCCGTCGGTCAACAAACCGGCTTGCTCAAAACCGACATAACCGGGAGGCGCCCCGATCAGACGTGAAACCGTGTGCTTCTCCATGTACTCACTCATATCAAACCGGAGAAATGGAATTCCCAGCGCATGTGCAAGCTGTTTGGCGAGTTCTGTCTTGCCGACCCCGGTTGGCCCGGTAAACAAAAACGAGCCTACGGGCTTCTCGCCGCTTCGAAGCCCGGAGCGGGCGAGTAGAATCGAGGTGACTACAGCTTCGATCGCAGTATCTTGGCCAAAAATCGCGAGCTTTAAATCGCGATCAAGATTCTTCAGGCGATCTTTTTGCGACACGGATACTGACCGCGGAGGAACCCGTGCTATCTGCGAGATCACTTCCTCAACTGCTGTGACCCCGATTCTCGTTGTTTCAGTCGAATCATCAGGCCGGGCTAAACGGGCTTTCGAGCCCACTTCATCCATGACGTCGATCGCCTTATCAGGAAGCTGACGATCTGCCAGATGCCGGGACGATAACTCAACCATCGCACGGATTGCGTCCGGCTGATAAATCACCCCGTGATGTTCTTCGAATTTGGATTTTAAACCATTCAAGATCTGGATGGCCTCGTCCGGAGTAGGCTCAGGCACATCAATTTTCTGAAAGCGGCGAGCAAGGGCATGATCTTTTTCAAATACCGAGCGGTACTCATTATAGGTTGTCGAACCGATACAGAGAATCTCACCCTGCGTTAATATAGGCTTCAGAATGTTCGCGGCATCAAGGGATCCACCACTCACCGAGCCCGCGCCCACAATCGTGTGAATTTCATCAATGAAGAGGACTGCTTTTTTACCTGTAGATGCGAGTTTCTTGAGGGCATCGACCACGCGCTTGAGTCGTTGTTCGAAGTCGCCCCGAAACTTAGTTCCAGCCAAAAGCGAGCCCATATCAAGCGAGTAAATCGCCGTGTTTTTAAGTAATGAAGGAACCTCGCCCGCATGAACACGAAGGGCCAGCCCCTCAGCTAACGCTGTTTTTCCAACCCCCGCCTCACCTACGAGTAGAGGATTATTCTTTCGGCGCCTGCAAAGCACCTGAACCATGCGTTCAAGTTCATTTTTGCGCCCGACGAGGGGATCGATTTTTCCAAGCTCTGCTCGCTCAGTGAGATCGACCGTGTAGAGCTTCAGAGGATCCTTGCCGCCAGAGGCACCACCTCCGTCATCGTTGGCGCCACCTGCAAGCGTTGAATCCTCTTCTTCGCCTGGATCTGCAGGATCATCAGCGTCTTTTCGGATTCCGTGACTGATGTAGTTGATGACATCGATGCGCTCAATTTCCTGCTTACTCAGCAAGAAGAGACTCTGGGAGTCGCGTGATTGAAAGAGCGCCACCAAGAGGTCTTTCGGTTGAATTTCGTCTTTACCTGCAGACTGAACATGAAAGAGCGCCCGCTGAATTAAGCGCTGAATCGAAAGGGTCGCGGTGGGCTCTCCCGCCTGAGCACGATCTTCGGTGGAAAGCTTGGGCACTTCGTCGTCCAGGTGTTTCTCAAGACCTTTACGAAGATCCTCGATATCTGCGGAGCAAGCCTCAAGGATCTCGATCACCTCAGTCTCGTCCAGCATGGCGAGAAAGACGTGTTCGAGGGTAAAGTATTCATGACCTCGGGCAACTGCCGTTCGGATTGCACGGTTCAGAATCGCTTCGGTACTCTTTCCAATCATAGACTCACTCCTTCCGAGCATTGAGCTCGGGTTACTACCGTCGCCGCAGTCATTAAGGCAGTGGTTCCGCTGTCGCACGAAGTGGAAAGCCCCGCTCACGGGCCAAATCTTCCACTTGGACTACTTTTGTTTCGGCAATCTCGTGCGTGTAGATCCCTGCAAGACCCCTGCCCTCGTGATGCACGCGCACTGTGATTTCGGCGGCTTCTTGGTAAGTTTTCTTAAAAAACTTTTGTAGGACCTCGACTACGAAATCGAAGGTCGAATAATCGTCGTTATGGACGTACACGGCCCATTTGCCGGGCTCCGCGAGCTTAGGTTTCGCAGGGGCGACTGCAAAGCCCGAGTCCTCTTCGGGTCTTCCGGCATTTTTCGTCAAATTGGCTGAAAACCGGCCGATCGGCGGCACAGCAAAATCAAAGTCGGCGATCCAGTTGGAGTCGCTACTCGAGTCGTATTGGGGGTGCAATCTGATCATCACAGAGGAGACTCCTAACCGGTAGTTTACCCAGAAACGATCCTGTTTCCAAAGGGGGAGCATCGTTTTCTTTCACTCGGTCCGATTGTGAGCCTTGACCGCTTATGCCGCATCCCGGATCCTTAGAACGCATGACTGACTCAAAGAATCCGCCTGGACAATCGTCTGCTTCTCATCTGTTGAACGAAAGCCCGCGGTCGCTCAAGCGCCAGCTCGAAATTACGCGCTTTGAGAGAGCTCGCGGCGTGATCGAGAGCCTGGCCGAGCATCGAGCGCTCCTCACCACGATGGAGTTGGCGAGGGTAAACGATATTCTAACGGGTGCTGGGCAGGGGCAAACCTCGGGGACGGAGCGCGCTCCTTGGCGCCAAGAACCTGTCACCGTTACGCTGCCATCTGGAGCGACCCACACCCTTTCTATTTTGCGAGATCCGAAACTTTCC
>CANMSW010000056.1 GCA_947500275.1 Bacteriovoracaceae bacterium
CGTGATGCGAACTCGAACGATCCCCGTTCTCGTTGGAGCCCTTTGGATCCGAAACTTCTCCCGGAGCTCGTCAAGCGCTCGGGTGAGCGGGTTCGGAAAGAGAAGGGTTTCGAGCAGCTCCTCAAGGAAGTCGAGGAAGCGAAAGAGAATAAGGGCGTCGTCCGCTTGGGTGACTTGAGGAAGCGCGCTTCGAAAAAAGATTCTCTCGTCAAAAAAGATCGAAAAGAGCGTGAGAAGAAAATGAAAGATATCGAAGCTCCTTTCCTCGAGGAAGGCGTAAATATCTTAGCCGATTATATTCACCTGATGACTAAGGGCGCCGTGACGTCCGCTTCTGTGAATTCAGGAGGGAAGAACTAATGAATGCGACTTCGCCTGGATGGATGATTCTCGCGTATTGGCTTGAACGTGGAGTGTTGTTTACGCTCCTTGGGTTGTCGGTCTGGTCAGTCGCGATCATGATCGATCGGTTTAAGTACTTTCGGGGGCTATCGGGGGCGGCGGATTTAGAAGCGGCCCGCCGTGCGATCGAGAGCCGTGACCGCGAAGCGCTGAAAGCCTGGGTCGGAACCACGCAACATCCGACTGCGGGTATGCTTCGCGCCGCAATGCAGGTCAACGGCTCGGAGGCCACCGACCGGGCTGTCCGAAGTTATATGACCGAGCAGCGGCCGGTCATGGATCGCGGCCTGACAGTGCTCGCGACCCTCGGATCGAATGCGCCCTTCATCGGGCTCTTCGGGACTGTCCTTGGGGTCATCAAGGCGTTCGGCGGCCTCGCGGAAAGTTCCGCTGAAGGAACTCAAGCGGTGATGGCCTCGATTTCGTTTGCCCTCGTTGCAACAGCGGTCGGTCTTTTCGTAGCGATCCCTGCGGTTGTGGCCTACAACACTTTTGCTCGCCAGATGAAGGCCGTGAACAATCAGTGTGATTGGCTTAAGGATCTCTATCTTTCTCGGTTTTGAGGCCCTGAATCGTTGAATGGGGAGAAGGTGAATTTATGGCGGGTTCCGTAGGGAATGATTCGTTGGATGATGATTCGCCGATTTCAGAGATTAACGTCACTCCCTTCGTGGATGTTGTCTTGGTCTTGCTCGTGATTTTCATGGTGACGGCTCCCACTTTGATGAAAGATGCCATCGCAGTGAAATTGCCGAAGAGCACGACTTCAGATACCAAGGTCCTCCAAACGCTTGGCTTGGCTGTAAATCGTGATGGAGTGATTCTGCTCAATGGAATTCCCGCGACTGAAGAAATGATTCGAGCCGAGGCGAAAAAAATTCTCAGTCAATCGCCCGAGGCAACGGCAGTTATCGGTGCTGATGAGGAAGCACGTCATGGTGATGTGGTGCGGGCAATCGACTGGGTGAAGGCTGCAGGGATCGAGCGATTTGCGCTGCAAATTGAACGAAAAACGGGAGGATCCTCCGGAGAGGAGACTTCTGCTCCTGTGGGCCCGTAAAGGAAAGGACTGCTGGTCGTGTCGGGATTCGATCCACTCCACTCGGTACGAACTGCTTTCTTCCGTGATTCTGTTCTGAAGTCGGCTCTCGCTCACTTCTTTTTGGCTCTCGTCGTTTGGCTGGGAACTTCCGATCGATGGCAGACGTTCCTCCAGGAGGAGCCGGTTGAAATCGAGCTCTTGGAGAAAATTGCGGAAAGTCCGCAAGCGACACTTAATCTGGATCGACCTCCCGCTCCAAAGCCCAAACCCAAAGTGGAAGCTCGAAAAGTTTTCGGCGCCTCGCGCAAGTCGCTGACGAGTGACGACCCTGCAGTGGGAGTTGATGTGAAGGCGGGAAATACGGTAGCGAAAGCGCCAGATCAGGAGAAGCTCCGCCCGGAAGACGCGGACTCTTTACCGATTCCAGCCGAAGAGTACCTCGTTTCGCAAATGCCCGTTTTAATCGGCGACTTTCGAGTGCCTTATCCGCCTGCTGCCAAAAAAGCCGGTATCACCGGAGCGGTCATTCTCGAGCTCTTGATTGATCAGTCTGGAGCGGTGCGCCAGGTGGTTTTGGTCGATGGGCCCGGTTTTGGTTTGAATGAAGCTGCCCTTGAGGCCGCGCGGAAACTTCGCTTTAAACCTGCGCGAATTGAAGCGCAGCCTGTAGCAGTCAAGATTCGTTACGCTTATCGATTTGTCCTCGATGGTTGACCCATTGACGTTCGTTCGTTCCCCAAGCAATGTCGTGTTTACACGATCATGAACAGAGTGGGGGCGCAATGAAGTATCAAGTTCGACGCTTAGTCGGGAGCTGGGGATTTCTCCTCGGAGGTCTGACCTCTTTATCCGCTTGCTCTGATATGGGTTTCCCTGAAGCCTGGGAATTGGGAACTTTGCGAGTGCTGGCCCTTCAGGCTGACCGTCCGGAAGTGAATCCCCTGGTTGACGGCTCGTTTACGATTACTCCTGTCGTCAGTGATTTGAGCGGTGAAGGGCGCGCGCTCGAGTATGAAATCCAGTTCTGTTACGACCCCGCGGTCGCTTATGGAGCAGATCCAGACTGTGACAATCATCCGGACGCGCTTCTTGGGTCTTCCGCCGTCACTCGCACCGGAGTTTTAGGGGGGCTCAGTGATCCCACTTACACCGGGGCAGTGACCGAAGGCGCAGTGGGTGATTTCACTTTCACAGTTCCAGCCACATTGCTTTCGTTCCTCGATTCCGAGGAGAATGCGGTCGAGCTGAACAATGGGGTTCCCTTCAGTGTTGTTTTTACTGTGACGGATCCGCTCACCGGTGAGTCAGTCACGGCTTTTCGTCGCATTAACGCAACCACGCGTTCGATTCTGAATTCCAATCCCACCCTTCTCGGAGTTCAAGACAGTGATGGAAACACCATCACAACGGTCGCGGCCGGCGGAGATGAAGTGGACCTTGAGGCGGTTCTTCCCGACGACGTGGCAGAATCCTACACGGCCAAGTTCCGCGACGGGTCAAGTGAGACTCTGACCGAAGCTATCTTCATTAGCTGGTTCTCAAGCTCGGGCGAGCTCTCTGGCGGGCGCTCTGAAGTGAACACTTTTGTCACCTTTACCCCTCCCGATGCGGACACGGTCACTTCGGGCGATACTCCCGCACCGTTTCTTTTTGTATTGGTTCGTGACGATCGCGGCGGATCTCAATTCGTGTCGATTCCGACGGCACCTTAAATGATATCTCCTCAAGAGGCATCGACCATGTTTCAGAATCAAACAAGCAGTCTTAAGTTCGGTTGGATCAAATGGGGAATGGTCTTCGGGATTTTATTGGGCGCATTTGCGAGCCTGCCCGTGTCGTTCTCGCAAGAGCCTTCGTCATCGAATGGGCCTTCAAGTTCCAATGGTACGGGGACCTTTGAGTTGCGCGGTCGTGTCCGCGAGCGGGGAACGAAGAAAATCCTCGAAGGGGTGAATGTTTTCATCCTTCCCTCGAAGCTCAAAGCCACGACGGATGCCGAGGGACGTTTTGTAGTTCCGAGTGTGCCGGTGGGGAAGTTTACCGTGGTCGTCAACTTGGCAGGCTACCAGAAGCTTGAGCAAGAAGATGAACAGCTTGCAGGCGAATCGGAAAAGCGTGAGCTATTCCTCGAGAAGACGAGTTACCTCGTTTATGAAACGACCGTCTTTGGTCGCAAAGACAAGCGGGATGAGAGCTCGAAATCGCTCTCGCAAGATCAGTTTTTAAACGTACCTGGTGCTCAAGGGGACCCGATCAAAGCGGTTCAAAACTTGCCCGGCGTGAATCGTCCGCCTCAAGGAACGGCGGGCGTGATCATTCAAGGGTCAGCACCCCAGGACACAGCCTATCAAATCGATGGCCATGAAGTTCCGATCATTTTTCACTTCGGTGGTCTCAGTTCGGTCGTATTGCCCGAGGCATTGGATCGAGTCGACTACCTTTCGGCGGGTTATGGGCCTGAGAATGGTCGAGCCAATGGAGGCTTAGTTGGGGTTTGGACCTCAAAACCGAGGACGGATCGATTTCGCGGCTTTGGATATGTCGATACTTTTAATGCCGGATTTAAAATGGAAGGGGCATTGCCTGGGCCGGGCGAAGGTGGCTTCGTGATCGGCGCACGCCAGAGTTATGTAGGTGCTGTACTGAAGTCGGTGCTCAAAGACCAAGACGCTTTCAGCTTTACTGTTGCCCCGACATTTTCGGATTTAGTCGGAATTTTTCAATGGAAACTGAGTGAGAAGGACGAGTTCAAAATCTCGAATGTGATATCGAGTGATAGTTTGGAGTTTCTCTTTTCGACTCCTCAGGACAGTGATCCCACGGTTCGGGGTGACTTTTCGAATCACACGGACTTTTTCCGAATCATTCCCCAATGGACTCATCGATTTTCGAGCGAGCTCACGAGTCGGTTTTCACTCGGCCTGGGGCGCGACTTCATTGATTTCACCATTGGTTCGAACAGTTTTGATCTCGATAACACCCAGTTGACCACGCGCGGGGAGATCGACTGGAAAGTGAATCCTTCCTGGGCAACGCAGTTTGGCTTCGACCACCTCTACACGCGTTCTGATGTGAGTTTTAATCTCCCCAACGTGGTCTCCGAGGGGGGAGTTTCCAATCCTTTCGCTTCGGGTGAGACCCGCCAGGCGAGCGTCAAGGATGTTGGCCTAAGGCAGATCGGTCTTTACTGGCGGAATGAAGTGCGACCCGGGGGGGCTGAGAGCGCCTTTACGTTGTTACCTGGCGTGCGGACGGAGTGGGTGACTGCAACTCAGGAGTTCATCGCCCTTCCAAGGTTTGCGATGAAATATCAGGTCGATGACTCCCTCTTTGTCAGGCTGGGGTCGGGACTCTACTCGCAGGCGCCAGAGCCTCAGCAAGTGGATGACAATTATGGCAACCCTGATTTGAGATCCCCACGTTCCGCTCACTTGGCGTTGTCAGCCGAAAAAGATTTCCGCGAAGGCTCTTCCCGTGGATTCGTGCTTTCGGGAGGTCTTTTTCACCGCTGGTTCAGTGATCTCGTGGAGCAGAGCACGGACGAAGTCGAACGGGATGGCGTGACCGTACCTGAGTACTACTCGAACACAGGGGATGGGCGTTCTTATGGGGCCGAGGTCCTCGGTCGGGTGGAGTTAGCCCCATTCACCGGCTGGTTGTCTTACACGCTCTCGCGCTCAGTGCGTTCATCCGATGGGGGCTCGGAGCAACTCTTTCAGTACGATCAAACGCATTTACTCACTGCGATCGCCGCTGTCGATTTGCCGAGAAATTGGCGCATCTCGACTCGGGTACGTTACACGACCGGTAATCCCTACACTCCAATTACGGGCTCGGTTTTCGATGCCGACAACGACGTTTATTTTCCGGTTCGCGGCACTCTTTACTCTGAGCGACTCAATCCCTTCTTTCAGCTCGACTTTCGGATCGACAAGAAGTGGGTCTACGACACGTGGATTCTTTGGCTCTACCTCGACGTGCAGAACGCGACGAACCGAAAAAATGTGGAGCAACTTCAATATGCCTATGACTATTCGGAAAGCGCCACCGTCTCAGGACTCCCGGTGGTCCCCAGTTTTGGCTTGAAAGCGGAGTTCTAATTCGGGCCTTTTCAGGAGTTCAAGCTTTCGTGTACTGTGTCGATTATGCGCGCTAAGACTCAGTTTTCGACGCAAGTCCCTCAGGAGTTGGACGAAATGGCCGATCGAGTCGGCGATTTCATTCAGTACTGGGGTTTCAAGAAGGTTCATGGACGAATCTGGACTCATCTTTTCGTGTCGGATCATCCTCTTGACGCTGGGGATCTGTGCAGGCGCTTAAACATCTCGAAGGCCCTGGTCAGTATGTCGATTGCGGATTTGCTTGAGTACGAAGTGATTCAAGAAATAGGCAAGGGTGAGCAGGGGACGATCCAGTACCAAGCAAACCCAGATGTGACGCGTGTGATCTTTAACGTGCTTCGCAAGCGCGAGAGAAAAATGATGAGCTCGATTCAGTCGGCGCAACAAGTTTTAGAGAAGGCTTCCTCGCAAGGTGGGGATGCATCCGACGGTCTCGACTCGAAGCGTGTCGTTTATCTAGGCGAAATGATTAGAACCGCAAAAGGGGCGCTCGAGGCCTTAATCGCGCTCGGACCTTCAGACGATTCGGATATCACGGATCGTTTTCAGTCCATGTCACAGGCGTTTGGTGCCGTGATGACTCTGAATCAGATTAAAACCAAGTGAGGCCCGACGCGCCCTTTTCGACGGAAAATGGCTCCACTCAGTTCGAGTCTGAGGAAGGGGTTTCCACGCCAGAAGGCGTTGTAGGCGTACAGATCATGTATCCTGCTCGGTGTATGGTCCTAATTTCGTGATCGAAGCCCTTCAGTTTCTTTCGTAGGTGGGCAACATGCGTGTCCACGGTGCGGGGGCTAACGACGCTATCGGGCCAGAGCACGGAGAGAAGACGCTGGCGGTTGACCACTTTTCCAGAGTGATCCACGAGGTAAGAAAGCAGTTGGAGTTCAAACTCCGTGAGTACGACGGGTGCTCCTGAAACTGTGACCAGGTGAGCCTGGTAATCGACGTGGAGATTACCGAGGCTACGCTGCGACGTCTCGTTAGGTCTTACCGGCTGAGCCGCCCGAATTCGGGCTTCCACGCGAGCGTGCAATTCACGGGCGTGGAAAGGCTTTCGTAGGTAGTCGCTAGCTCCCAATCCCAAACCTTTCACGAGGCTCTCGGGATCGGAATCCCCAGTGAGCATCACGACTGGAATGTCTCGAGTCTTAGGCTGCTCCCTGAGCCTATTGAAGACTTCGAATCCGTGCTGATCCGGGAGGTGTAAATCGAGAAGAATGAGATCGGGAAGCTCATGCGCAGCGATCGATTGAGCTTCTTTTCCCGTTTGAGCGGTCAGAACGAGAAAACGTTGATGCAGCGTGAGTTTCACTGCATTCAAAAGCATCGCATCGTCATCGACCACGAGAATTTTCTTCATAAGCTTTCTTCAAAGTGTCTTAGTCTGAGCGGGAATGCAACGGGCCAAAACGTGGAGTTTTCCTGGCCTGAGTTGGAGCTGGGACGTGGCAAACGGTCATCATCGTGGCGACGCATTCGAGAGGCGTGCCGTTGTTTCTTGCTCGGAGTCAAATCAGCCGTTGGCAGGGGTGTCTGAGGTGGTATCCTGAATAAAATGGTGACCTTGCGCCTCAATCCTCTCGCACTCCTCGCTCTTCTGCCGGCTCAACTCCGGTCGAGCGCACGTGCGCTTTCGGTCATGACTTGGGTCTTTATGTTGGGGGCCGCAGGCTCTCACGCCCAGGCCAAGGAGAGTCCAGAAAATTCTGCTGCGGGCCAGGCCACACTTGCTTCGAGCTCGGAGGAGTCGGACTTAGAACGACTCTCGGGTTTGACCAAGACCGGGACGGAGCTTGGATCTCAGCGACAAGCGCACGATGGCTCGTGGTTGTTTGAAGCAGGCCGACTTCAGCCTCTTTTGAAATCTGGCGCGAGATCCGGCTTACCGAAAGTGGACGTCGCTTGGGTCGATCCTCAAGGAAAGGTTTCAAGGAAGTCTCTGCTCACGGTCTTTCGGTGGGTGTGGATTCCCGTCGCCCCAGATTCAAATACGCTTCGTCCGGTTCTCCGAACCTTCGTGATTCTTCCGAAAGGGGCCGAGCTCGAGTCGGTCTCTTCCTCGACCTTGGAGCGCGTGGGAGCCGAGGCCAGTGAATGGAAAATGGCCCTCAAAACCATGCCGGAAGTCGACGAAGATCAAGTCGTCGTCCTTCAGGGATTACGCAGCCAAGCTACGGCCAGCTTGAGTTGGAGTGAAGGGGGACGGCAGGAGCAAATCGGATTCATTGTTCGATTGAGCCTCGGGAGGCCCATGCTGTGGTCGCACTCCTCCTGTGTCGATCGAGGGATCGTTCTCGGTGATCCGCGTTCTGTCCGCTCTGTTGCCGACGAGGCGAGTGGAGAGTTTTCGGTCCCTCCCTTCTTGGGAGCTTTCATTCATTGTCAGGAGTCTGACGGTCTCGTGAAGATTGCTCTCACTTATTCACCTGACGCGAAGTGGAAGGGTGGAAAAAAAATCGATCCGGTGAAGGGAGTTTTCAATGATATCGCCACTCCAAAACCTTCTGGGACGAGCGAGCAGCCCGAGACTGTCGAGTGGGACTACCGTCCTGAACTCGTGCCACAAGATTCTGAATTGAAGGACGGGGCCTCCACCGAGATAGCAGCTATCCGCTTGGAGGAGGGGGTGCCTCAGGTCGACACGCCGAGGTCCACTCTCTTGGGTGTGATTCGCTCACAGGGGTGGGAGGGGCGGCTGAGTTCGCCGCTTCGGATGGGTCTCTCTTGGAGTGCAGGATTGGGTGTTTCAAGTATCAACTACATTGAGGATGCCGGAGAGACGGCAGAAGTCCAACAGACCAGTCTGACTTTAACAGGCGGAGTTCTCTGGCGCTTTCATCCTCGCTGGGATTTGAGTGCGACAGGTTTCGTCAATGGACTCGATCTGGCGGCGGATCGGAAAAAGACAGTGTCAGGTTCCTCAACCTCTCTTGGCGAGAATCAATCCCGGTTCTATGGCCTAAACACGAGGGTCGGGTGGAGGTTTTCGTCGCCCCGAGGGTCGCTGGATTGGCGTCTGGCGGGCGGCTTCTATTTTTGGGGAATGTTGGTCGATCAACCCACATATGGAGTTCAGAGTCTCCTGGGGCCGCAGTTTTTCGTGAACGTGCGCAACAATCAGAAGCTTTCGCGCCCTTGGGGTGCCTACGTGAAATATGCAGTGACAGGGAATAACCTGGGTTTTGTCCTGTCGAACAACGAAGTGGCGGTCGGCGGCGATGTTCAAATCACGCGAATTCTCGGTCGTCCTTTATCCGCCACGCTCGATCTTTCACGCGGGATATTTGCCGATGATGCGCTGAGTAAAAATATGGACATCACGACTATTTCGCTGGGGACCCGAGTTCAGTTTTGATTAATTTTGGACGTCCATTTTGAATTGCCTCATCTCAGAATCTAACCGAAGTGGGGGCGCGGTTCCTCGGGATCGCTGGAGGATGTCGTCCGCGCGCATCGGGTGGAGCACGAAAGAGCGCGTTTTGAAGAAAAAAAGGGCCGTGTCACTGGTTCAAGTGACACGGCCCTAGTCTTTGAAGAGTTCGATTATTTCTTCGAGCTGCCGCGGTTTTGATCACCCAATTGGTGCGCCAAAGTGACGAGCGTATGCACCATACGGCCAGCGGCCGTGGTTGAATTCACGCCTGCAGCAGGCCCACCGAGATCGGTGCTTCCTGCGATATCCAGGTGCACCCACGGCGTCGTTCCCACGAAGTGTTCGAGGAAACATGCACCAATACTTGCTCCTCCGTCGCGACCTTTTCCCATATTCGAAAGGTCTGCGACTGAGGATTTAAGCTCTTCTTTGTACCGAGAAGTCGCAGGAAGTGGCCACGCCGGCTCTCCGGATGCTTCCGCAGCAGTCAGGACTTGTTCGCGTAAATCCTTGTGATTGCTGAAGAGACCGGTGAAGTGTTTGCCTAAGGCAATCATGCAGGCGCCTGTGAGCGTCGCGACGTCGACAATCCAGTGAGCTTTTTCTTGGACTGCAAAGTGAATCGCATCCGCCAAAATGAGACGCCCTTCCGCGTCGGTGTTCTCGATTTCAACGGTTTTACCTGCGTACGACTTCACCACGTCACCGGGAATGATGGCCTTTGGTCCGATGGCGTTCATGGTGAGGGGAGTGACGGCCACGACGGGAATCCCGGGCTTAGTTTGCGAGAGCGCGAGGGCAGCACCGACGACAGCCGCAGCCCCAGCCATATCACCTTTCATGGACTTCAAATCGCGGAAGCCCATTCCCGTCTTCAGGTTGATTCCGCCGGTATCAAAGGTCACCCCTTTTCCGACGAGGAACAGGGAGGGCTTTTTACCCGCCATGTCTTTTCCGGTGCGCGCAATCAAGAACCGAGGAGGGCAATCCGAGCCCTGCGACACGGCCATCAATAATCCCATGCCTTCTTTTCGGATACGTTTTTCATCCCAGATTTCAAGGCTAATCAGTTTAGGGTCGATGGCTTTTGAAACACGAGCACAGAATTCTTCGGGGGTCGCAGTTCCACCCGGAAGTTCGACTAACTCACGCGCAAACGCGACTCCGGTGGCAATCGACGTGATATTCGCGACTTCAGCTTTCGTGATTTCAGCGGAAGGCCCGCCGGAGAAGCTGACTTTCTTGAGCTCGGTCTTTTTACCGTTGTCCTGCTTGGTCTTCAGCTCGTCGAACTTCCAGTTGGCGAGCAGCACGCCTTTTAAGAAATTCAGCGCGATATCCTTCTCCTTGAGGTCGGACGGAAAAGTGATATGTGTTTCCGAGAGTTGTTCTGCATTGAGAGCATGTCCAACGGCCTCACCCCATTCGGCCGCGTCCTGAGCGGAGAAGTCCTTGGTATTTCCGATTCCAAGA
>CANMSW010000057.1 GCA_947500275.1 Bacteriovoracaceae bacterium
TGGGCTCGGAAACTAGATGGCGTCTACCAAGGGGCCTCTCGCTGGACTCTGCAAGAGCCTTACCTGGAGAGTTATAAGTCACGCGCGACCAAAGATGTTCGCGGCTACTACTACCTGACGCGCGAACCTAACTGGCAGGACACTCTCACGCGTTGGGATGGCCTCGGCTCCAGCGAAAAAGCGCGGCTTCGGCCTTGGATTCTCAGTATCTGCGTGAATGCCACCCGGGATTCTGTCTTATGTAAAAACAGTCTGACTTCGGCAGAAACGACCGGAACCGTCCTTCAATTCACACAGAGGCACCTCCCGAAAGCGAAAGGCCTTTGGGACTCTTACTTTAAACTCGGGGGCCGCAGAAGTGATATTACTTGGCGTCGCGATAATCCGAATCTCGCTTCAATGCCCTTCAAGGATCCAAGAGATCCCACAGTGAAACGCTGGCTTCTCAATAACGTCGAGGACGAGTGGCGACTCGATGGATGGACACTCAAGCTCGACTTCAAAAGCCAAACCAACTGGGGCACTGCGGAAGTCGTCTTCATTCCCGGCGCCACTCCCCATGTGAATGGACTCGGTGGAAATACGATCACCATGGATGCCAATCAGGCGCTGGAAGAATATGGCACTCGGTGGACCATTCGCCATGAATTCGGGCACGTTCTGGGTCTGCCCGATTGCTATGTCGAATTTTACGAAGAAGAAAAACAAGTGATGGTGAGCTATCAGCTCGATCTTGGGAACCTCATGTGCTCCCGCCGCGGCAAGCTGCAGAAGATCCACTATGACGAGCTGAAAAGCGCTTATTTCCGATAAGAGCGAGAAGCTCGGAGACGCCATGGTGAATCTGAGTCCACCGGTGACGGGACCCCAACTTGCTGAAGGATGTCCCTGGAGCACGTGGATGCCACCGAACCTCGCGTGGTGCGAAGAACGACTTTGCCAATGGATCGTGACCCCAGCCAATGCTTGGTCCAATCTTGCTTACCTGGTCGCAGCGGCTTGGATTGCATACGAAGTGAAAAAGCGAAAAGAAAGCGGAGTGCTCAAGCTTTATGCTCCGGCCGCTCTCATCGTCGGAACCAGCTCCTTCATCTATCACGCTTCTTATACGTTCTTTTTTCAGGTTTTTGACTTCTTCGGGATGTATCTTTTCATTTTTCTGCCACTCGTGACCCAACTGAGGTCTCTGAGCTGGATTGAAGAAAAAAACACTCTTCCGATCTATATCGGTGGATCTCTTTTCTTCACCGCACTTACAGTTGCTTTTTACTTTCTCGGGGTACCCGCGCAGGCTCTGATCGCTCTTCTTATTCTGATCATCATCACACTGGAATCGATCCGCCGGAGCAACCGCCGTGCGCAGGCCCTATCATGGAATGGCCACGAGTTTGCGATCGGCCTCGGATTCCTTGTGAGTGGCGCGGCACTATCAGCACTCGATATTTCCGGAAAATTCTGCGAACCGACCAATCACTGGCTGCAGGGGCACTCGCTCTGGCATATTTGCACGGCCATCACTGTGATCTTCGTCTATCGGCATTTCCGATATGAGGCCGTGCAGCGCAGTCAATAAGCAGGAGAAGCGCGACCGCGCAGGGTTAGCTCCAATTCCTCGCTGCGGCCCGTCCCGGGTTGGGCAGATTTCGTCTGGATCCGGATCTGCCCTGAAAAATCACCCCAAAAGTCCTGAGGAAAGAACTCGATCTCGAGCGTACACGCCGTGCCTGGCGCGAGGATCCCGGCACACAAGGAGTTCACCGAGAAAACCATATCGTCGCCTTCGAGATGCACGGACTCGAGAACTTGAGGCGAGGTGCTTGTATTGATCAACTGCACGGGGATTACCGCCAACTCACCCTGTTGAATTTCGCCGAAATCAGCCCAGTTCTGACTCAGAGAGGTGGAGTTTGCACGGGATGCCCCAAAGGCGACCGTCGTCGACAGTTGACCCATTGCGAAGCAAATGAAGGAAAGGGACAGGAATGTCTTTATTCTTTGAAACATGAGGACTTAATGCGCTGAGTCAACATGCAGGTCCACACCAATTTAGCCGCATAACACCCGATGATAGACTTACGCACAACCTACGCATAAAATCATCCCTAGATGTTGACCCTCGGGAATCGCCCCTCAGCCAGAACTCTCTGCTTGCACTACCCTCACCCGCTCCCCAAAGAGCGCTTTGAAGCGTTTGCCGAAACGTGTTTGGAATTTACTCCACAGCTCGCCCTTCGTGAAACGAACAGTGTTTTCATCGAGTTTTCAGGCTCACTCAATCTCTTCAGTGAAGAGTCGCTCCCGATCAAGGTTCGCGAAAAAGCACTCCGGTTCGGAATCCCCCATCCCCGAATTGCCATTGCTGATGATCCAGGCACAGCCCTCGCGCTTGCGAAACACTCCATCACCGGCGTGACCTCCGCAACCCTCACGGTTCCTCGGGGAACCCCACGGCTCGAAACCTTAGCAGCCCTTCCTCTTGAGGCCCTTCACGATCTCACTCACCCGTTTTTTGACCCGGAGGAAGCGAAAGACCTCCAAGGGCGCGATCGCATCGCACGCGTGTTAGAACTGCTGCGAAAGCTCGGGCTCAGAACCCTCGAGGATTTTGCGCGCCTTCCCGCACGTCAACTACCCGCACGTTTTGGCCGCGAAGGAGCTGAGCTTTCCCTTCAACTGCGAAACCCCCTGCCTACCTTGTGGCCCGTGTGGGCCCCGCCCGAATTCATCCAGGAACGGTTCGAGATCGACTCGGCAGATCCGCTCACCCTGAGTGGCTGTGGGGATCTCGGAGGTCTCCTGGAGGCGCTAAAGATCCCATTAGAACGGGCTTGTGAACGATTGCGCGTTCGAGGACTTAAGGCCGCGCGACTGAAAATCACTCTCACACCTGATATCGACACTCCTCGAGAATGGTCCTTTGCTCTCCCTGTTCCCCAGGGCTCAACCGGAAGCATCCTTCCCCTCATTCGGGATCGGATGGATGCAGAGCTTCAGCGGCAGCCTTTCGAATCGACGATCTCAACCCTCGACCTCACAGTCGATGAAACCGCTCCGGGAGGAGGCGCTCAACGCGACTTCTTCTCGAAGAAGGAGGAAGCGACGGAGGCCTGGGAAGGACTACTCGGGCGACTCACTCTCAGGCTCGGCGAATCGAATGTTTATCGAGCAAGCTTGGAGAACTCGCACCGCCCAGAAGAAGCCTGGTCACGTCAAAGTAGGCCCGACCCAAATTATATCAATTCGCTATCTCCTGTAAGCACTGGGACGTCTCTGCGACCGACCAAGCTATTGCAAGAACCCCTTGAACTCAGAACTCACACTGACCATCAGGGCAAGGCTTGGCTGTATCCAGCCGCACCGAACGTGCCCGCAGTCTTTAAGCGAAACTGGATGGTCCAGAGAAAGACGGGCCCCGAGCGAATCACCGGCGAGTGGTGGAAGCGGGACTCGCTCTTAGCGCGGGACTATTATCGGATCGAAACCCAGAACCCTGCGGAAGTGCTTTGGGTTTTTATGACCCCAGACCGTAAATTCTATCTACACGGCTTTTTTTAAGCTTCGAAATCACCCGCTCGACTTACGCATAACTTACGCCTATGCTTCATTCATGGCCGCTCGCCCGTTCGCCGAACTCCTCTGCCGATCGCATTGGTCCTTCTTAGAAGGTGCCTCACGCCCTGCCGAACTGATCAAACGTGGATCAGAGCTTGGCCTCCATGCGCTCGGCATCACCGATCGAAACGGCGTGTATGGAATCCCTAAAGCTTACCGCGCTTTACGCGAAACCCCTCAAGGCAAGCTCATCTGTGGAGCCGAGGTCACGCTCACCGATCACGTACCCATTGCCTTCCTCGCGCGAAATCGAGCTGGCTGGGGACTGCTCTGTCGTATTCTAACGGCCGCGCACGCGGGTAAGCCGAAAGGCGAAGCGTCGTTGAGTTTTTCCGAGCTGTGTCTACTCCTCGAATCACCTGCATCAGAAGGGCTGATCTGTATTCCACGCGATCCGCTCTTAGCGGAGATCGAAAGAAAATGGGCCGATTACCACTCGCTCCGCGAACGCTTTGGAAAAGAGCGCATCGCTATTCCCATATCACGCGTTCTCGACGGAAAAGACGAAGCCCGTACTTTGAGCGCCCGCGAGCTTTCGGAGCAGTGGGACATTCCCCTTCTCGCAACCAATGATGTCCACTTTCACACCATTGAACGAAGACCCGTTCAGGATGCTTTCGCCTCCCTGAGGCACGGAACCTCTGTTTTAAAGGCGGGCGCTCATCTTTTTCAGAATGCGGAACGCTATTTAAAATCCCCGGAGCAAATGGAGAAGCTCTTCCACGACCTCCCAGAAGCTCTCGACACTTCGGTGAGGCTCGCAGAGCTCTGCACTTTTTCCCCTTCCGAGCTTCGATATCAATACCCCTCCGAGTGGATTCCCAAGGGTGAGAGCGCTCAAAGCTGGCTTACGACACTCACATGGCAAGGAGCTGAGAAGCGCTACCCCACGGGAATCCCAAGCGATGTGCGCCAACAGCTCGACCATGAACTTTCCCTCATTCAACAAATGAACTTCGCAGACTACTTCCTGACTATTTGGGAAATCGTCGAATTTGCGCGTTCGAAAAACATCATTTGCCAGGGCCGTGGCTCTGCCGCGAATTCATCCGTTTGCTGGTGTTTAGGAATTACAGCGATTGACCCCGTCCGGATGGGGCTCTTGTTTGAGCGCTTCATTTCCACCGAGAGAGGAGAACCACCGGATATTGACGTCGACTTCGAGCACGAGCGTCGCGAGGAAGTCATTCAACACATTTACGAAAAATATGGCCGCGATCGTGCTGCTATGGTGTCAGCAGTCGTGACTTATCAGCCAAAACTTGCGCGACGTGAGATCACGAAAGCGCTCGAGCTCCCTCTAAACACTCAGGATCCACTTGCACTCAGACTGATGGAGGAAATCGACGGATTTCCCCGCCACCTTTCGATTCACTCGGGAGGCTTCACCCTTTCAAAAGATCCACTCATTGAGACAGTGCCAGTTGAGCCCGCTCGAATGGAGGGGCGCTCCATCGTTCAATGGGACAAAGAAGATTTAGAAACGATCGGCTTACTGAAAGTAGATATCTTGGCACTGGGAATGCTGAGCGCCCTGCATCGCACTCTCGACTTCGTCAATTCACGAAGAGACGATCGAACCGCACCCCTGACTCTTGCAAATATTCCAGCCGAAGACGCGGCTACTTATGAAATGATTCGTCAGGCGGATACCGTGGGCACCTTCCAAATCGAGTCACGGGCCCAAATGAGCATGTTGCCTCGCCTTCAGCCCAAAACATTTTATGATCTCGTCGTTCAAGTCGCAATTGTCCGACCAGGACCTATTCAAGGTGGAATGGTTCATCCTTACCTGCGACGCCGTAGGGGAATCGAAGCCCCCGACCTTCCAGATCCTCGACTTGAACCGATCCTTTCAAAAACACTGGGAGTGCCGCTTTTCCAAGAGCAGGTGATGAAAATTGCGATTGTGATGGCAGACTTCACGCCTGGCGAGGCCGATGAACTGCGACGGGCAATCGGTGCGTGGAGGTCGACGGGATCCATCACAAAAATGGGAATCAAGCTGATGGACGGGCTCAGACGAAATGGGCTTCCACAAGAGTTTGCCGAGCGGATCTTTCAGCAGATTCAGGGCTTCGCGCAGTACGGTTTTCCTGAGTCCCACGCTGCTTCATTCGCTCTCATCGCTTACGCCTCCGCATGGCTGAAGCGCCATTACCCGGCAGAGTTTTGCGCGGCCCTGATCAATAGCCAACCGATGGGGTTCTACGCTCCCCACACGTTACTCGACGACGCAAAACGGCATGGAGTACAAGCACTCCCCCCGGATCCGAGGTCATCAAACTGGGACTGCTCACTCACGGAGGAAGGCGCCATTCGCGTTGGGCTCCGCACTCTTCACGGAGTTCGCGAGGAACATGTTCGGGCAATGGAACGCGCTCGTGAAGAGAAGGCTTTTGTCTCACTTCGAGACTTCCTCCAGCGCACTCAACTCCCGCAGCTCGTCCTTCACCGAATGGCGATGGGGGATTTTTTCCGCTGTTTTGGCCTCGATCAACGGCATGCTCTTTGGGAAATTCTCGCTTTCGATTTTGCAGAGCGCGAAGGAAGAGGTGAAGAGCTCGATGCTGCCTTTACGTCGCAGAAAAAAGGCGGGAAACAACTGCACCTGAACTGGAACTCAGGACCTAACCCTCATTTACAGTTAGCGCTCTTTCAGGGGCTGGATCGTTTCGAAACCCTTCAGCAGGATTATGCCGCCTATAGTCTCTCGACCCGCGGGCACCCCATGAGTGCCCTCCGGCAAAGACTCGGCGACCGTCTTCCTCCCACCCAAGCGATCGATATCAAATATTCCTCTGCGAGCGGGAAAGGAAAGAGTATCGAAACAGCAGGACTCATCATTATTCTGCAGCGCCCAGGGACTGCAAAGGGAGTGGCTTTCGCAACGTTAGAAGATGAGACCGGATTTATCGATATCGTCTTTCACGAAGAAACTTACGAAAAGTACCGGGAGACGCTTCTGTCGAATTCCTTCGTTTGTGTCCAAGGAATCCTTCAGCGCGATGGCCAAGCCGTAAGCCTACTCGTTAAAAAACTGGAAGGGATTCCGATTTGGAGCGTGGGGAACTCCGAGCAACTCGCCCCCGAAAGCCCGGGCTCTTACGTGACCCGCTCGAACGCAAACCGCGCGGCTGCCTCGCCTGCTTTGACTCCGGTTGATACTGCACCCTGAATCAAAAAGCCCCCAGTCGGAGCGTCCCAATCCAGCATTTCTCCGGCACAGAAGACAGGCATTTTCTTCAGCATGAGAGGCCCCTTAGACTAATCACTCCGACGCCATAAGGCCGCGGCGCTTGGTAGACCTCGGTATCACCCCCTATGTGACACAAGTAGAGCTGGACTCACAGGCATCTCCGCATCGATAATCGAACCTAAGATGAACTACGACTTTAGCACTTTGGAATCCGCCTATCACCAATTGTCAACGGCACTTCAACAGGATCCAGCCAACGACCTTGAACGGGATGGCGTTATCAAACGATTCGAGTATTGCGTTGAGCTCAGTTGGAAAACGATTCGAAGTATCCTTCTAAAAGCGGGCAGAAGCGAGGTAAGCGCAAGCCCTCGACCGCTCGTGCGCGAAGCCATAAAAGAAGGGTTGATCGACTCTTTTGAAGAGTGGAACGAATTCATTGAGGCAAGAAATGAGAGTTCACACACCTATCAGCAAAAGACGGCCAATCACGTCTTTGAAGTGAGTCGTCGTTTTCCTGATGCGAGTGAAAAACTTCTGAGCCGATTGAAAGAATTTGCAGCCCGAAACTTCCTTTGAATCGAACCGAGACACACGAATGCAATCTCCAATTCCTGGTGTGAAAACAGAAGAGTGGACGCTGATCCAAAGAATTCTGAACGATTGTCTCGCTAACCTGTCTCATCTGACTGTAGAAGCTTTCGGCTCTCGTACGACCAGCCATTTCCGAACCGACTCAGACCTAGACCTTTGGATTAATGCACCAATCCCACTTCAACCCCGTATCATCTCTCGCCTGAGAGAGCAGTTCGAGGAATCAACGCTTCCGTATAGCGTGGACCTGATCGAAAAGCAGCGAACCCCGGCCTCCATCCAAGCCAACATCGAGAAACTCGGACGCACCCTAGTCTTTCAATCACCCTCGTGAGTTTCTGTTAAAATCGGCGATGATATAAGAACCATCCTGACCCAGCCCCCGAAAGCCCGGGCTCTTACGTGACCCGCTCGAGCGCAAACCGCGCGGCTGCCTCGCCTGCTTTGACTCCGGTTGATACTGCACCCTGAATCAAAAAGCCCCCAGTCGGAGCGTCCCAATCCAGCATTTCTCCGGCACAGAAGACACCCGGCACTTTCTTGAGCATGAGAGTTTCCGAGTCCACTTCGCTAAAATGAACTCCGCCCGCTGAGGAAATGGCTTCTGTGAGGGGTCTTACCGCCGTGAGCTTTAAAGGAACGGCTTTGACCAGTCGAGCGAATTGCCCTAAGTCCTGAAGCATGGCCCGAGGAGCATGATGAAAGAGCAGAGCCAGTGCAGCCTCGCTCAACGGAAGCTTCTTCTTTGCACGCCTCAGTGGAGCAAGGTTTTCTTTTATGCTCAGACAACGGGAAAGGATCTCGTCGTATGAAAACTCAGGTAAGAGATCGATCCTCGCGTCGCCCACGCATCCAAACGTATAGACGGGCGTGCCTTCGAGTCCATAGCGAGTGACCATGACTTCGCCACGCTTTGAGCCACGCTCAGTCGAAAAGACGCAATTCTTGATGGGCTTACCCTCTGCCTCTTTAAGAAACTCGGGCTTCCAATCCAATTCGTAACCCGCATTCGACGAATGGAAAGGCTCGAGTCGAATGCCCTTCGACTCGAAACTTGATATCCAACGAAGTGGATCCTCTTCCGGCTCGTAACTTGCCCCACCTAAAGCGAGAACTACCGCGTCGGCGTCGAACCGACGCCCGTCAGCGAGCTGAACCTCACCCGAACCAACACTCACCATCTCACCCGATGACTCCAAGCGTACGCCCTGGGCCGCAAGGTGATGCAACCAAGCACGGAGCATTTTCGAAGCTTTCATCTCGCGCACGAAATACCGCCCGCTCGTGCCTAAGAAAGTTTCCTGCCCGAGCGTCACATCGATATATCGTAACCAGTCCTGAGGGCTAAACGCATCGAGCACTCCCCGCCAGAAATCCCGAGGTGCGCTCCCCCGGTAATGGCTAGAAAACTCGGGAACAGGGAGCTCGTTGGTGATATTGAGTCCTGAACTACCGGCAATGAGGATCTTGCGGCCAGGCGCCTTCCGCTTTTCAATCAAAGTGATATGTAAACCAGGGTAAGCCGACAGCCGATCTGCTGCCATCAATGCGGCAGGACCCGAGCCCACGACTACGATATTACGGGGTAAAACTGACTTTCGAATCATGGAGCGAAAAGCATTTTCCCTGCCACCACACCTGCACTCACTGCGATCATGACAAACCCGAACGCATAGACATAAAACGACTTCATAGCTTTCTTATCGGTAAAAATTCAGAACAAAGGAGTGTGTCAGGACTGACCCTTACTTCAAACTCAAGTTAAGGGCTACTCCAGGGCGTCGCCGATGCATATTGAAAGTCTGCCCATGCTCTAAAGTGAGTTTCTAACGCAGTAATCTCGCGGAATTGGGCGTCTGCCGTGGCCTGTTCGCGCAGATTGACCAAGAAGAGCGTACTCATTCCATTCGCAAACCTCACTCGCTCAGCCTCCTCAAGACGCAGAGCTTGCTGGATTTCAACCCGGGCCAGCTTCACCCGCTCTAATGAAACCTGAACGCTTTGAAAGGAATCAATCAGTGCGAGCCGAAGGCGGTCCTGTTGTAATCGAAGGTTCAACTCCTGGCGGATGAATTGGGACTCGGCCGAGTCATTCTTTCCGATGGCATTTCGATTCGGTATCGGGAACTCCAACTGGATTCCTGCACGCACTTCGTTCAGCCCTTGCTCTTGGGGCAGCGCCCCAAGCTCGGTATAAGTGGTCGCAAATGCGTCGAGTTTCGGAAGAAGCTGATTCTTTGCCAATCGTTTTTCTACAACTGCTTGATCCAGCAGAAGCTTCTGCCGCAAAACTTCAGGGTGCTTTTTTAGGGCGCTTTCGAGAGTGGTATCCAACGTTTCGGTGCGAAGCCCCACTGGCGCTGGGAACTGAACTCCCTCTTTTCTCGATCCCCAAACCAAAAGCTCTCCGTTCTCATCACGAGAAAAAAGCGATAACTCGAGCGCAGCTTTATCTAACTGCCTTTGCGCTAAAATAAGGGCAGACTCACGCTGGGTGATCGCTCTTGCATTGTCCACTAGGTCGATCTCGGGAGCATCGCCTAGGCGCACACTTTCAGAGAGCTGCTTTTCACGAGCCCGAGCTAACTCAAGGAGCCCCTCTTGGGTCTGAACCTGCTTGAGTGCGCTCACCCAACTCCAGAATCTCAGCCGAAGTTGGCGAAGCGCATCCAACTGCTGCTGATCGAGATTGGACTCAGATCCACTCAAACCAAAATCAGCACTCTCAATTCTCGCACGCCTTGAATCAATCCAAGCGTTTCGGAGCAGAGGGATTTCGAGCCCCAGTTTCCACTCCCCTGCGCTGCCGGTCTGATTTTTTAAATCGTAAACCGCAAATTCACCTTCGCTGATTTTGTAACTCGCCGAGAGCTGCGCTCCAAAAAGGGGCAAGCTCTGAGTCAAGCCCGCCTCAGCGAGGTGATGAATATACTTTCCTAACGGTGCCGCTTGAACTTGACCCTTCAGGGTTGGATCCCAAAAA